>CAMLNT010000032.1 GCA_946481425.1 uncultured Brevundimonas sp. | reverse complement strand
GCGCCGTTCTGGCCCGTCAGGGCAAGGCCGCCATCCTCGGCGGCGCCTTCCACAATGACGTCGTCTGCGTCGGCACGCGTGAGGCCCTGCTGTTCCACGAGACGGCCTTCGAGGACAAACAGGCCACGCTGGACGCTATCCGCCGCGCCTCGGACGGCCTGTTCGAGCCGGTCTTCCTCGAGATCGCCGCCTCCGACCTGCCGCTCCAGGACGCGGTGAAGTCCTACCTCTTCAACAGCCAGCTTCTGGTCCTGCCCGGCGAAGACCGCCTCGTCCTCCTCGCTCCGACCGAGACCGAGGAAAACCCGCGCGCCCACGCGGCGGCTCAGGCGCTCGCCGCCTCCAACGGCCCCATCGGTCGCGTCGACTACGTCGATGTCCGCCAGTCGATGCGCAACGGCGGCGGCCCCGCCTGCCTTCGTCTCCGGGTCGTCCTGACGCCCGACGAGCTCGACGCCGCCAACCCGGCCCAGCGTCTGGACGAGGGCCTGCACGCCGCCCTCACCGTCTGGGCCAGCCACTGGTACCGCGACCGCCTCCTGCCATCGGACCTCGCGGATCCCGCGCTCCTTCTGGAGACCCGGGGCGCGCTCGATGAGCTGACCTCGATCCTGGCCTTAGGCTCGGACTTCTACGACTTCCAGCGGACGTGATCCCATGCGGCGCGAACCTGTCCTGATCCTGGCGGGGTGCCTCAGCGCGCTCGCCGCCTTACTCCATGTCGCCGTCATCTTCGGCGGACCAGAGTGGTACCGGTTCTTCGGCGCGGGCGAAGAACTGGCGCGGATGGCCGAGCGCGGGATGATCCAGCCCACGCTGATCACCCTAGCCATCAGCGCCATCCTGGCCATCTGGGCCGCCTATGCCTTTTCCGGCGCCGGCCTCATCCGGCGGCTCCCGCTGCTGAGGATGGGTCTGGTCGTCATCACCCTGATCTATCTGGCACGCGGCCTGCTGGTGCTCCCGGCATTGGTCATGGGCGTGCCGCTCGACGCCTTTGGCTGGTGGAGTTCGCTGATCGTGCTCGGCTACGGCCTGGCCTATCTGATCGGGACCTGGCGTGCCTGGCCCGCGCTGAGGTGTTGAGCGGCTTCACCCATCGTCGGGCGACAGAGGCGGACATCCCCGCCCTGGTCGCCCTGATGGACCGCTCCATCTCGGGCCCGCTCGCCGCCTTTCTCACGCCCGACCAGATCGCCGCCAGCCGCGTTCTGATGGGCATCGACAGCCAGCTGATCGCCGACCGCACCTATTTCATCGTCGAGGATGCCGGCGTCCTCGCCGGCTGCGGCGGCTGGAGCGGCCGCATCACCACCTACGGCGGCGACCACACCCCGGGCCGCCAGCCCGCCAGGCTGACCCCCGGCGTCGACGCCGCCCGGATCCGCGCCATGTACACCGCGCCTGAATATCTGCGTCGGGGCGTCGGCCGCCTGATCCTCGATCTCTGCGAGGCCGAGGCCCGCGCCGTCGGCTTCGACCGCGCCGAACTGGTCGCCACCCTCGGCGGCGAACCCCTGTACCGCGCGGCGGGCTATCAGGAGATCGAACGCTTCGAGGACGACCGCGGCGGCGCGCCCGTCCCCCTCGTCCGGATGGGCAAGTCACTGTAATTATTCTTAGAGAGTAGAAACAAGACGAGACTTATCCCCGTCGCCCGCCGAGCCTTCAGGATGGAGGCATGAATGCGCGCCGCACCATCGCCTCGCCGTCCCGAAATACGAGCGTTCGGCGTGGCACGATTTCGCATAATCTGGCAGGGTCGCCAGACGGCTCGGCGCTCATCCCGTTGATTTACAACAATGCGGCCTGGCGCGATGGCAGGGTTTGGCGCCTTGGCAGTGTGCTTGGGTCGCGGCGGAAACGGGGAAATGCCGCCCGGTCAGGCCGCGAACCGCCCGCCCTTGTTGGCATAGGCCTGCGTTCCCCTCGTAAAGACCATATCGCCGGGCAAGATCGTGTCGATCGCGATATCTTCCGCGCCCTTCAGCCGCTCATAGATCGGGCCGAAATCCTTCAGCGTTTCGCGTTTCAGCTGCTCGATCGAGTCGATCACGAAATAGACCTGCTGGAAGTCGTCGATCCGGTACAGGGTCTTCATCACCCGCTCCAGATCGAAGCCGATCCGGTTCGGGGACGGATCCTCCAGCGAGAACACGCTTTCGGTGGCCGACGACACGATCCCCGCCCCATAGATGCGAAGCTCGTCGGCCTCCTTCATCAGGCCGAACTCGACCGTGTACCAGTAGAGCCGCGCAAGGTTCGGCAGCATGCCGAGCGACGCCGCCCGCTGCCCACCCTTGCCGTAGGCCTCCATATAGTCGGCAAAGTCCGGATTGCTGAGCATCGGCACATGGCCGAACACGTCGTGGAAGATGTCCGGTTCCTGCAGGTAGTCCAGTTGATCGGGCCGCCGGATGAACTGTCCCGACGGGAACCGCCGGTTGGCCAAATGGTCGAAGAACACCTCGTCGGGCACGAGCCCCGGCACGCACACCACGGTCCAGCCGGTCAGAGCCTGGAGCTTGGGATTCATGATCTCGAAGTCGGGAATGCCACCCGTGTTCAGGTCAAGCGCCTTGAGGCCGTCGAAGAACACCTCGGCCGCCCGCCCCGGCAGGATTTTCATCTGCCGGGCATACAGGGTGTCCCACGTCTGGTGCTCGACGTCCGTATAGGCCGACCAGTCCTGCGGAATCGTCCAGTCCGCCGCCGCCCCGGGAGGCGGCTCGGTGAAGACGTGCTCGAAATCGGACATGACGGCCTCCGCAAATCAGTCCCGCAATCTAATGCGCGACGAGGCGGAAAGGTAGCGTCGCCCTAGTTCAGGGTGCGCGGGCGCATCCGGTAGCGCCCGTCCTTGAACCCGGCGAAGACGCGGTTGGCCTCCGGGTTCTGGATCGGTTCGCTGCTCTGGTCGGCCAGAAGGTTGGCCTCCGAGACATAGGCGGCGCGGTCCTCGTCCAGCCCTTCGGGCAGGACATGATAGAAGGGCTGATCGCGCGGCGGACGCTCATCCTCGGGGATGGCGTCCCACCAGGCGTCGCCGTGGCCGAACTCGGGGTCCACGTCCACCACGACGCCGCGAATCGGGAACGTCCGGTGACGCACCAGCTGTCCGATCGCGAATTTGGCGGTTCTCGTGTTCATGCCGACACTCTGCGCCTGGGCACATGACCCCTGCCTGAACACCGCATACGGATCACTGGACAGGTTGGACCAACCGTCTAGTCTGGTTCGCGAAAACGAGGCGCGCGCCGTTGCGTGCCTCCGATGCCGGATCGGGCCATGCCTGACGACACCCTCCGGGCCTCGGCCCGACCTGCGGCCCCGGACGGCCGCACGGAGGCGCCGCTGTTCGCGGCCCTGGACCTCGGCACGAACAATTGCCGCCTTCTCATCGCCCGCCGCGCCAAGTCCGGTTTCCGCATCGTCGAGGCCTTCTCGCGTATCGTCCGGCTTGGCGAGGGCCTGTCTCACAGCGGCGAGATGTCCGAGGCGGCCATGGACCGCGCCGTCGCGGCCCTGGCCATCTGCGCCGAGAAAATCCGCCGCCGCGGCGTCGCCCGCGTCCGGGCCGTCGCGACCCAGGCCTGCCGCTCGGCGCGAAACGGTCGGGCCTTCCTCGAACGTGTCGAGCGCGAGACCGGCCTTCGCCTGCAGGTCATCGACCCATCCGAGGAAGCGCGGCTCGCGGTCGCCGGCTGCACCGACCTGATCGACCGCCAGTACCGCTCGGCGATCATCCTCGACGTCGGGGGTGGCTCGACAGAGGTTTCCTGGGTTCGTCCTCGCCCGCCCGGCGACAGCCGGGCCGCCGAGATCCTGGCCTGGCATAGCGTGCCGCTCGGCGTCGTGACCCTCGCGGAGCGATTCCCGGAACCGGAGCCGACGACGACACAGTGGTACGATGACATGGTCGAGGCGATGCGCAGCCAGCTCGCGGCGTTCCAGGGCGCGGAAGCGCACCGGGAGGCCTTCTCCGGCGGCCGCGCCCAGCTGATCGGCACTTCCGGCGCCATAACAAGCCTGGCAGGCCTCCACCTCAGGCTTGAGCGATACGACCGTTCGCGGGTGGACGGCCTTCGGATCACGGCGCCCGAGTGCCGCGCCGTCGCCGACCAGCTGCTTGCAACTACGCGCGCCGGTCGCGCCGCCCATGCCTGCATAGGTCCGGACCGAGCCGACCTCGTGCTCGCCGGGGCCGCCATCCTTGAGGCCGTCCAGCGTCACTGGCCGTGTGAAAACCTTCGGGTCGCCGACCGCGGCCTGCGCGAAGGCATGCTCCTCAGCCTGATGCGCAAGCGCCGTCGCCGGCGCTGAATCAGCCCCCGCCCACGAACTGGACGATCTCGATCCGGTCGCCGTCCTCCAGGACCGTCTCCGCATGCAGCGACCGCGGCGTCAGGACGAGATTGCGCTCCACCGCCACCTTGCGGATATCCAGTCCAAGGCTCTCGACGAGCGCTGCGACCGTCCTTGCATCCGTTAGATGCGGTTCGCCGTTGAGGATGATGTTCATGCGCGGCTTGTGACCCCGACGCCCGGGCGATACAAGGGCCGCCGATTTCGCGGGCGCTCGGAGCCACATGGCCAAACCCCTGTATGTGCTGAACGGCCCGAACCTGAACAGGCTCGGGACGCGCGAGCCGGAAATCTACGGATCTGACACCCTGGCCGATGTCCAGGCCGCCTGCGAACGTCGAGCCGGTGCGACCCCGGTCGTCTTCCGTCAATCCAACCTCGAGGGCGACCTGGTGAACTGGATCCAGGAGGCGGGCGACAAGGCCTGCGCCCTCATCCTCAACCCGGCCGCCTATGGTCACACTTCCGTGGCCCTGCTCGATGCGCTTCGCACCGTGTCGATTCCCGTGGTTGAATGCCATCTGTCCAACCCGGCGGCCCGCGAGGACTTCCGCCAGGTTTCCTTTGTCTCGCCGGCGGCGTCCGGCGTCATTTCGGGCTTCGGCCTGGCGTCCTATGAACTGTCTGTCGAAGCCGCGCTTCGCCTGGCGGGCGTGGCGTCGCCGAACCCCCAAGCCTAGAGAGGGAGACGCCATGCCGGCGCCCAAGACCCCCGCCAAGTCCAGCCCCAAGGCGAATGCCCCTGACGGCGACGCCAAACTCGTGCGGCAACTGGCCGATATCCTCAACGACACCGGTCTTTCCGAGATCGAGGTCGAGCGCAGCGGCCTGAAGGTCCGCGTGACCCGCGCCGTCGCCGGCGTCGCCACCGCTCCGATCCACTACGCCGCCCCTGCGCCGGTGACTGCCTCCGCGCCGGTCGTCGCTCCGGCCCCCGCGGCCGCTCCGGCCATGTCGACCGATCCGGCCGGCCCCGCGCCGCGGGCTGGCGAAGAAGTCAAATCCCCGATGGTCGGTACGGTTTATCTCCAGGCCACACCGGGCGCCGACCCGTTCATCAAGCCCGGCGACAGCGTCAAGAAGGGCCAGACCCTGCTGATCGTCGAAGCCATGAAGACCATGAACCCGATCGCCGCTCCGCGCGACGGCAAGGTGCTGGACATCCTCGTCGGCGACGCACAGCCGGTCGAGTTCGGCGAAGCCCTGCTGCTCCTCGAGTAGGGGCGTGGCAATGTTCGACAAGGTCCTGATCGCCAACCGCGGCGAGATCGCGCTCCGGATTCACCGGGCCTGCAAGGAGATGGGCATCTCCACGGTCGCGGTTCACTCCGAAGCCGACCGCTCGGCCATGCACGTGCGCCTCGCAGACGAGAGTGTCTGCATCGGCCCGGCGCCGGCCGCCCGCTCCTACCTCAACATCCCCTCGATCATCGCCGCCGCCGAGATCACCGGCGCCCAGGCCATCCATCCGGGCTACGGCTTCCTGTCGGAGAACGCCAAGTTCGCCGAGATCGTGAAGGCCCACGGCATGACCTTCATCGGTCCGACGGCCGATCACATCCGGATCATGGGCGACAAGATTTCGGCCAAGCAGACCGCCAAGGACGCCGGCATCCCGGTCGTTCCGGGCTCTGACGGCGAGGTCGAAACCGTCGAGGACGCCATCGAGGCGGCCCGGTCCATCGGCTTCCCGCTGATCGTCAAGGCTGCCGCCGGCGGCGGCGGTCGTGGCATGAAGGTCGCCCTCACCGAGGACAACCTCGTCGAAGCCGTTCAAACGGCCCAGACCGAGGCGACCGCCGCCTTCGGCAACGGCGCCGTCTACATGGAGCGCTACCTCCAGAAGCCGCGCCACATCGAGATCCAGGTCATCGCCGACAGCCACGGCAATGTCGTCCACCTGGGCGAACGCGACTGTTCCCTGCAGCGCCGCCACCAGAAGGTGCTGGAAGAGGCTCCCTCGCCCGCCCTCAGCGCCGAGGGCCGCAAGAAGATCGGCGAGACCGTCGTCGAGGCCATCCGCGCCATCGGCTACCTCGGCGTCGGCACCATCGAGTTCCTCTGGGAGGATGGCGAGTTCTTCTTTATCGAGATGAACACCCGTCTGCAGGTCGAGCATCCGGTCACCGAGATGATCACGGGCGTGGACCTGGTCCGCGAACAGATCCGCATCGCCGCGGGGCTGCCGCTGTCGTTCACTCAGGACGACATCGTCTTCGAAGGCCACTCGATCGAGTGCCGCATCAACGCCGAGAATCCGGTGACGTTCACCCCCTCGCCGGGCCTGGTCGACGACTTCCACGCTCCGGGCGGCCTGGGCGTTCGCCTCGATAGCGCGCTCTACGCTGGCTATTCCATCCCGCCCTATTACGACAGCCTGATTGGCAAGCTCATCGTTCACGGCCGCGACCGCGAGGAGTGCATCGCACGCCTCAGGCGCAGCTTGGGCGAAATGGTCGTCGGCGGCATCGACACCACCATCCCGCTCTTCCAGAAGCTTCTGGCCGAGCCGGACATCCTGTCGGGTGACTACGACATCCACTGGCTGGAAAAGTGGGCGGCACGTCAGGCCTGACGATCCAGGAACTGCTCGGGGCCTACGCGATGGGGGTCTTCCCCATGGCGGAGAGCCGCGATGACCCGACCCTCTTCTTTGTCGATCCCGAACAGCGCGGCATCATCCCGCTCGAGGCGCCGGCGATCCCCCGGCGGCTCGCCCGGACAGTTCGCTCCGACCGCTTCGAAGCGCGCGTCGACACGGCCTTCGAGGCCATTCTTGATGCCTGCGCCGCGCCCGGCGTCGGCGAGCGCGACGACACCTGGATCAATCCGGAAATCCGTCGGCTCTATCTCGAGCTACACGCAGCCGGCTTTGCGCACAGCGTCGAGGCCTGGCGCGAAGACCGTCTCGTGGGCGGCCTCTACGGTGTGGCTCTCGGCGGCGCCTTCTTCGGCGAGAGCATGGTCTCGATGGAGCGAGATGCGTCCAAGGTAGCTCTGGTCCACCTGATCGCGCGGCTGCGGGCCGGGGGATTTCAACTGCTCGACGCGCAGTTCCTGACCGAGCACCTTTCAAGCCTGGGGGCGATCGAGATCAGCCGAGCGGCCTACCGAAAGCGCCTGCAGGCCGCGATCCACCTCAACGCGGACTTTGGCCGCCTGCCTTACGTGGTTGACGGCGCCTCGGCCTGGCAGGAAATCACCCAGGCGTCATAGAGCGGATGCTCGACCGGGTTCAGCGCCGGGGACGAGGCATACATCCAGCCCTGGAAGATTTCCCGCGGCTGCCCGCCGCCTTGCGAACGCGGCTGGCTGTAGATCTGCAGATAGGCCATCGAATCCCGCATGGGCTCGTCGGCCGCCGTGGTCTCGCAGGCGCGCGCGCTGAAAATCAGGCCGCGCCAACGACGCTGCTGGCCGACCGGCACGGCAAAGCGGATGGTTTCCGCCGTGACCTTGTCCAAGGCCTGAACGATGGCGAAGCCCTGCCGCGCCCTCGGAAGAGGCGCCGCCAATTCGGGCAACGGATTACCCAGCGGCATCTCGTCGCCTTCGCCGTCCCGGTCGCGATCCTCGACCTCGACGATGGGCATCTCGGCCACCTCGGTTTCGGTCGGAGTGATCGGCGCCGGGGGCGCAATCACGCCCGGATCAGCCGGTGTAGTCGGTGTCGGTGCAGGGATGACGTCGCCGATGGGATCAGCCGGCGGTACGGGCGCCGGCGTAGCCGTCGCAAGGCCGGCGCTCGCCAGGACCGCCAGACCCGTCGCAACGAACCACCGGCTGCGCGTCATTCCGGGCTCCAGGCCTCGTAATCGCCGGTCGCGGCGGGGCGCTCGCCCGAGCGGGCCAGAGAGCCCTGCGGCCGCCACGCCATCGGCGTACCGGTCAGGTTCGGAAGGTGGTCCTTCTCCCACGCCTTGCGGGCCAGCGGCGCCTCGGTCGGCGGCTCGTCGAAGGTGTAGTGCAGCCAGCCGTGCCAGTCGGGCGACACCTTGGACGCCTCGGCGTAGCCGTTGAAGATCACCCAACGGCGCCTGCGGCCGTCATAACTGACAGTGTCGCGGCTCTCGTAGTAGCGGTTGCCGAACTCGTCCTCGCCCACCTTGCGGCCGCGCTTGGCGACGGTGAAAAGGGTTCCGAGGGTGGCGCCGTTCCACCAGGTGAGCAGGGTCTTGAACACGACTGTATCCGCGTGGGGAGAATGGCCGACTTATAGAGGGCCCGTCGCTGAACGTCCATTGCAGCCGAGCGGCTGCATTTCGCAATATCTTGTGGGCTATTCGCACCTCAACCCCCACATCTATTTGCCGATGGAAGACCTGCGGCTAGACTGCCGAACTCTGCGACGGAGTCCCGCGCTTGCGTCTCGAATCCCGCTTCGCCAACCCCGACCGGTTGCCGGTCCTGGAATGCCGCCTCGCCGAACGTCGGGGCGAATGGATTGATGTCGTTGCGCCGTCGGGCTGGACCACGGCTCGCGTCGACGCATGGCTCGACTGGGCCGACGCCTTGCCGACCGACCTGCCCGGCTGCGCGCATAGGCAGGAGCCCGAGCCGGATGCCCCCTTGGCAGGGGGGATCGAACGGTATGCCGCGAGGCTTGCCGCCTGGGGCATGGCAGTCGGGCTGCTCGAGGAAGCGACCGCCGAGATCTTCGCCCGCGAGCTCGCCGCCACGATGCTTCAGGGGCTGGCCGCGCCGGGACCATGCCTGCCAGACGGTTACCGTATCCACCCGACTGCAGGCGACGGTCTGGGGTCGGCGGAGGAGCCCTCGCTGCTGACGCTGTCTGACCCCGACCTTGATCGGCGCCTGACGCCCATTGCCGGCCAGCCGCTCGAACCGAAGCTGCACGACGTCCGGCGCGCCGTGACTGAAGGTCCCGGCATTCGGTCCACGAACTCGGATCCGGCGCTCAATCCGCTGCTGGCGACAGCGATCCGCGCGGCGCGCGA
The DNA here is from genome assembly GCA_946481425.1 of uncultured Brevundimonas sp. Next base: position 7,165 of record CAMLNT010000032.1, on the reverse strand, counting down.
GTCCGGCTTCTCGGACGCCGATATCTACTGCGCCAGCCAGGGCCGGTCTGCGGCTGCAGTCGCAGAGCGTATCACCGTCCTGGCGGATCGCGGCTCGGTGGCCGCCGGCTCTGAGCCTGCCCAGCGGGTCGCCCGCACGAGGGGCGTCGGCGTGGTCTTTTCGCCCGCCGACGCCGAGGCCCTGCGGCGGCTGCCAGCTGCGCCGACGGTGGGCCTGAACCTACGCGACGCCGCCGAGGAGGATATCGCCGCCCTGACACGCCTCTGGACTCTCGCGCTGGAGATCGAAGTCGCGTGTGGGTTCGCGTCGTCATCGGCTGACGCCCGAACGCGGCACGACAGTCGCCCGATCGCCATCGTGCCCTGTGGTCTCTCCGATCGGCTCCGCCGCGAGGGGTTGGCGTTCGACAGCGACACGGGCCGCCAGCGCGCCGCGGGCTTGGTTGCGCGAATGGATGCGGCAACCCTTTGCGCGTCGGCTGAGATCGCAGGCCAGATCGGGGCATGCGAGGCCTGGACCGGCGAAGCCGCCGCGACCCTCACCGAGCTGTCCAGGCTGGCCGACCTGGCCAAGGCGACCGACCCTGAATCGAGCAAGGCCTATGGTCTGGCGCAAAAGGCGGCCCGTCGACACGGTCTTCGACACCAGCAGACGACCGCTCTCGATCTCGACACAGAGACCGCGCTTCGGCTGGGAGGACTATCCGTTGGAGCGTCCGGCGCGACCAGCGTACGCGGGTATGTCGAGACCGCGGACGGCGAGGTGGTCAGGACGCTGCATCCCGACACAGCCGCGGCGCTCCGGATGCTCGGCGCAAATCTCGAATCCGCCGAACGGCATATCCTCGGGCGGCGGACCCTCGCGGACGCCCCCGGCTTCGATCTGGCCGATCTGCGCGAGGCTGGTTTCACCGATCTCGAACTGCATGCGGTGGAAAGCGCCCTGGACGACGCGCCTGACTTCGCCTCGGCATTCTCGCCGCTCGTCCTTGGTCGAGGCTTTGTAGAAGACGCGCTCGGCATTCGCGGCGAGATTTCGTCGGCGCCGGGTTTCGATCTGCTGACGCATATCGGGATCGATCCTGAGGCCGTAGCAAAAGCGGCCGTCCATGTTTTCGGCGCGCCTGACCTGACGGACTGGCCGGGACGGACCGACGCCATCGCCGCCCTGACTGATCCCCCCTCAATCCAGGCTCGGCTGGCGATGACAGTCGCCCTGGAAGCCTTCACCGCAGCGCCTCGCGATCTGGTACTCTCAGCCGGCTGGCGTGAGGACGCCTCGCAACTCGTCCGGCTGCAGTCGGCGGCGGCTCTGGCCGGGGTGCGGGCCGTCCGTGTTGAACACGACAAGCCACCGGCGAGCGTCACCCTGTTCGCTCTTCCCGACCTGACCGCTGTGTCAGAGCCCGTCGTTGATGCGGCGCCAGTAAGGGCGCCTTCGGCCCGCTCGACGGCGCGCCGAAAACTTCCCGACCGGCGCAAGGGCTACATCCAGAAGGCCGCCGTCGGCGGCCACAAAGTCTATCTGCATACGGGAGAGTACGAGGACGGGGAGATCGGCGAAATCTTCATCGACATGCACAAGGAAGGCGCCGCCTTCCGAAGCCTGATGAACAACTTCGCCATCTCGGTCTCGATCGGTTTGCAGTACGGCGTACCATTGGACGAGTTCGTGGACGCCTTCGTCTTCACGCGGTTTGAGCCGTCGGGCGTCGTGACAGGCAACGACTCGATCCGTTCTGCGACCTCGATCCTCGACTATGTCTTCCGCGAGCTGGCGGTGAGTTATCTGGACCGCGCCGACCTCGCCAATGCGACGCCCAAAGGTCTGGATGCCGATGGGCTGGAGACAACAGAGGCCGACCAGCCCGCGCCGGCGACGCGATTTATCTCAAAAGGCCTCACACGGGGCGCGCACGACAATCTCGTAGTCGTCCCTTTCGGCCGTCGTGACGAGCCGGCGTCGCCCGAAGCCTCAGGCCCGCCCGTGGCTGATGTCTGTCCGGCGTGCGGGGACGCGGCGCTTCAGCGCAAGGGCGGCGGCTTTGTCTGCGACAACTGCGGCTTCGCGCCGAGCCTGGCCGACGTGACGGGCGGCTAGGCCTACGGTCCGCTTCTTGCAAGGCCTTGGCGATCTTTCGGAGCTCACCGATGCGCGTAGTCGCCCTCGTCGTCACCCTGTCTCTGGCCGCCATGCCGGCCATGGCCCAGAACCAGGGCCAGATTGCTTCCGCCCAGCGCGGGGCGTCGTGCGCAGGCTGTAACCTGTTTCAGGCGGATCTGACCGGACTGCAAGCCAGCGGCCGCAACTATTCCAGGGCACGCCTGAGGCAGGCGTCGCTTACGGCCGTCGTGCTGAACCGGGCGAACTTCTCGGGCGCCGACCTGCGCGACGCGGACGCCTACGGCGGCGTCTTTGCGGGCGCGAACTTCTCGGGCGCCGACCTGACGAATTCGAGTTGGGTCGGGACCTTCTTGGAGGGGGCGAACTTCTCCGGCGCGAACCTGAGCGGGGCCAATTTCTCGGGCGCCCAGATGAGCCGCGCGCGCGGCCTGACCCAGCGCCAGCTGAACCAGGCTTGCGGCGACGCTTCGACGGAACTGTCGGGCTCGCTCACAATCCCGTCCTGCTAGGGCCTTGGACCTTACGGCGAATTAAGTGGTCAGCTGGCCGGCGATGGAGGACACCGCGATCATGATGTCCTCCCCGACCTCGCTTCTTCGCATCGCTCCCGCCGCCCTCGTCGCGGCCCTGACGCTCGGCTCGGCCGGGCAGGCGCTGGCCGGCGGCCAGTTCCAGTTTCAGGACCGCGATGTGTCGCGGGTGATCTCGATCGGCGGCGCCTGCGTGCGCTGCGAACTGTCGGGGCGCCGGCTGAGCGGCGCGAACTTCGTCGGCGCCAACTTCAGCGAGGCGACACTGGTCGGGGCCGACCTGCGGGGCACGACGATCACGGGCTCGAACTTCTCGGAGGTCGACTTCACGCGGGCCGACCTGCGGGGCGCATCGCTGGTCGGGACGAGCTTTACAGAGGCTGATTTCACCCAGGCACGGCTCGATGGCGTCGAGGCGCAGGGCGCGGCCTTTACGGAATCGGACCTGACCGGAGCGAACCTGTCGGGCGCCGGCCTGTTCGGCGCGGACTTCAGCGAGGTCGATGCGACCGGCGCAAACTTTTCGGACGCGGAGTTGCGCGGCGCGAACCTGGCCGAGAGCGACTTCACCGGCGCCTCGTTCGTCAATGCACAGCTCACCGGGGCGCGGATGCGCGAGTCGGACTTCAGCCGGGCCAACTTCGCCGGAGCCGATCTGAGCCGGGCCGACATCCGCGGGGCGGACCTGTCAGGCGCGCGGGGCCTGACCCAGGCCCAGATCAACAGCGCCTGCGGCAACGAGGAGACCGAGTTGCCGCGCGGACTGACGGTGCGGGAATGCCGCAACCCGTCGGGCTTGCGCCCACCGCGGCCGCCGAGCGCGCCGCGCCAGGTGATGGTCATCGCCGGCAACTAGGCCGGCGCCCTTCCCTAGTTCGAGACCTTGATCGGCAGGGCCGTGCGGATGTGCACGTCCTTGAGCTGACGCTCGGCCGCTTCGGTCGGGGCGTTCATCAGAAGGTCTTCGCCCTGCTGGTTCAGCGGGAAGGCGATAACCTCGCGGATCGCCGTCTGATTGGCCAGCAGCATAACGATGCGGTCGATGCCGGGGGCCAGGCCGCCGTGCGGGGGCGCGCCGTAGCGGAAGGCGTTCAGCATGCCGCCGAACTGGTCCTCGACCACCGAGGCGTCGTAGCCGGCGATCTCGAAGGCCTTGAGCATGATCTCGGCCTTGTGGTTGCGGATCGCGCCCGAGCAGAGCTCATAGCCGTTGCAGACGATGTCGTACTGGTAGGCGCGGATTGTCAGGGGGTCCTGGGTTTCCAGAGCCTCCAGACCACCCTGCGGCATCGAGAAGGGGTTGTGCGAGAAGTCGACCTTCTTCTCTTCCTCAGACCATTCGAACATCGGGAAATCGACGATCCAGCAGAACTTGAACTGGTCCTCGTCGATCAGCTTCAGCTCAGATCCGACGCGGGTGCGGGCCAGGTCGGCGAACTTGGCGAAGGTCGCGGGCAGGCCAGCGGCGAAGAAGGCGGCGTCGCCCTTGCCCAGGCCGAGCGACGACATGAGCGCTTCGGTCGGCTCCTGGCCGAGGTTCTTGGCGATCGGGCCGCCCCAGGCGCCCTGGTCGTCGGACCAGAAGATGTAGCCGAGGCCCGGCTGGCCTTCCCCTTGCGCCCAGGAGTTCATGCGGTCGCAGAAGGCGCGCGAGCCGCCGGTCGGGGCCGGGATGGCCCAGACAGCGTTCTTCTCGTCCGCCGCCAGGATCTTGCTGAACAGGCCGAAGCCGCCGTCGCGGAAGTGGTCGGAGACGACCTGCATCTTGATAGGGTTGCGGGTGTCCGGCTTGTCGGTGCCGTACCAGGCCATCGACTGTTCGTAGGTCAGGCGCTCGAAGCCCTTGTGCTCGGAGGTCTGGCCGAAGTCATTGGTGAAGGTGTGGGTCTGGTCGATGGGGGAGACCGGCTTGCCGTCGGCGAACTCCTCGAACACGCCATGCATGACGGGCTCGATGGCGGCGAAGACGTCTTCCTGGGTGACGAAGCTCATCTCGACGTCGAGCTGGTAGAATTCCAGCGAGCGGTCGGCGCGCAGGTCCTCGTCGCGGAAGCAGGGCGCGATCTGGAAATAGCGGTCGAAGCCCGAGACCATGAGCAGCTGCTTGAACTGCTGGGGCGCCTGCGGGAGGGCGTAGAACTTGCCGGGGTGCAGGCGCCTGGGCACGAGGAAGTCGCGGGCGCCTTCGGGCGACGAGGCCGTCAGGATCGGCGTCTGGTACTCGAGGAAGCCCTGATCGACCATGCGGCGGCGGATCGAGGAGATAACCCTGGAGCGCAGGACGATGTTCTTGTGCAGGGTCTCGCGGCGCAGATCGAGGTAGCGGTGCTTGAGGCGCAGCTCCTCGGGGTACTCGGGCTCGCCGAAGACCGGGAGGGGCAGTTCGGCGGCTTCGGAGAGGACCTCGACCGATTTGACGCGGACCTCGACCTCGCCGGTCGGCAGGTTGGCGTTGATGGTGCCGGCCTCGCGCAGGACAACCTCGCCGTCGATGCGGATGACGCTCTCGGCGCGGACGCGCTCGACGATGTCGAAGCCCGGCGTCTCGGGGTGGAAGACCAGCTGCGTCAGGCCGTAGTGGTCGCGCAGGTCGATGAACAGCAGGCCGCCGTGGTCGCGCTTGCGGTGAACCCAGCCCGAGAGGCGCACATTGGCGCCGGCGTCCGTCGAACGGAGGGCGCCGCAGGTGTGGGAGCGATAGGCGTGCATCGATTCTGTCTTCGGATCAGGGCCCGGTCAGGCCGGATTTCGGGAGGCGCGTAAAGGGCCTGATCCCCTGTCAAAGTCAAGGCTGGGCGCTAGGCGTGCCCCGGCATCAGCAGCATCCACGCCGCCATCCCGATCATGGCGAGGTTCTCGCTCAGCGAAACGAAGCCCAGCGGCACGTTCGACGAGCCGCCAACGCAGGCGCACTTGAGCTCGCGCCTGTCGACATAGACGGCCTTGAAGACAGAGAGCGCGCCGATGCCTCCAATGAACAGGGCCAGCGGGGTCGAGAACCAGGTCAGAACGCCTGCCAGCATCAGGGTCCCGGCCGTCAGCTCGGCGAAGGGATAGACGTAGCCGTAGGGCGGCCAGCGCTGGGCCAGGAGGTCGTAGTTCAGGAACATGGTCGAGAACTTCTCGACGTCCTGAAGTTTCAGCATCGCCAGCAGCATCATGGCGACCGAGATGAAGGTCGGGACGAAGTTGGCGACGACCCAGCCGTCCTGCCACCAGACGGTGACCGCGGCGATCAGGGCGGCGACGGCGAAGACGACGAGGACGGGCGTGTAGCTGGTCGCGCCCGGTTCAGGCACGCGCTGACCGAAGTGGCGGCGAAGGTCGTCGTAGCCGCCGATCCGCTGGCCATCGATGAAGATCTGGGGCGTGGTCTTGACCCCGTGCTCGGCCTTGAAGGCGTCGGTCTCGGCGCGGGTCTTGAGGTGGTGATCCTCGACGGCGTAGCCCTTCGATTTGAGCAGCCAGACGGCCTTGCGGCCGTAGGGACAGACATGCTCGGGCATGACCATGCGATAGACGGAGGCGATCCTGGCGGGGTCGGACATCATGGGCTCCTGCTTGAGCGACAACGCGATGCAGCCCATGTAGGGTCCGTACCATGGTACGGAGTCAAGCGATGACCGACATGACCATTGGCCAGCTGGCCCAAGCGGGCGGCGTCGGGGTTGAAACGGTGCGGTTCTACCAGCGACGGGGCCTGCTGGAGACGCCGCGACGGGCAGGTGAAATCCGGCGCTACGGCCCGGACATACTCAGGCGCCTGAAGTTCATTCGTTCGGCCCAGGCGGCCGGGTTCACACTGGAAGAGATCAGTGAACTGCTGGCGTTGGACGCGGGGCGCGATCATGCGAGGGCCCGGGCTCTGGCGACGGCCCGGATCGCGGCGCTCGACGAGCGTATCGCCGAACTGGAAAGAGCTCGCGCGTCGCTCAAACGGCTGGCGAAGGCCTGCGCCGGGCACGACGATGGCCCCTGCCCCATCATCGAGGCGTTCGGCGGCTGAGCGCCATCAGTCGAGCGCCGAGCGGTCGGCGTCCAGGCGGTCGGCGTAGAGGTCCAGGGTGCGGGCCCAGGCGGGGCGGGCCATGGCGCGTTCGTAAAAGGCCTTCACCTTGGGATAGGCGTCCATCAGGTTGGTCTTGCGCGCCTGGCGCAGGACCGAGGCGAGGAGCAGATCGGCGACGGTGAAGTCGTCGGCGGCGATCCAGTCGCGGCCTTCGAGGCGGCGGTTCACGCCGTCGAGCACGCGTTCGGCATAGCCGTCGAAGAAGGCCTGTACGCCGGGCGAAATCTCGCCCATGGCCCCCATGCGCATCAGCTGGAGCGGCTGGAGCGGGCTTTCGACGGTGGCCAGGGCCCCGAACAGCCACTGGATCACGTGGGCGCGGCCGGCCGGGTCGGCGGGGATCAGGCGGCCGGACTGTTCGGCCAGATGGAGCAGGATGGCCCCGGTCTCCGACAGGACCAGACCGTCGTCGGTCAGGATCGGAATCTGGTTGAAGGGGCT
>CAMLNT010000031.1 GCA_946481425.1 uncultured Brevundimonas sp. | reverse complement strand
CGGTTCGAGCGCGACAAGTACGAGGCGGGCGAGGTCACCCACGAGTTCGTGCTAAGGCCCGGCGACTGCGCTTATGTTCCGCGGGGCCTGATGCATGACGCTTCGACGTCCGGGGACGGGCCGTCGCTTCACGTGACCTGCGGCCTGATCGTCAAGACCTGGGCCGAGGTGATCCTGGAGGCCGTGTCCGAGGTCGCGCTTTCGGAAACCGAGTTCCGGCGCAGCCTGCCGCCCGGTTTCGCGCGCGGCGACTTCGACCGCAGTCAGGCCCAGGCGCTGTTCAAGCGGCTGATGCAGATTCTGCCCGAGCGGGCGTCTATGGACAGCGCGTTCGACCTGATGGTCGATGGGTTCATCCGTTCGCGTGATCCCGACATCGCCGGGGCGGTCGTCTCGGGCGCGCTGCCGCTCGATCCGGAGCAGGCTTACGTGGTCAAGGCGACCGCGCCCTGGCGGCTGGCGGAGGACGGCGAGCTGCTGGTGCTGATTGCCCCGGGGGGCGATCTCGACATCAAGGCGGCGGAGGTCGACGCCTATCGTCGGGCCCTGTCTGGCGAGCCGTTCCGGCGCGCCGACCTCGCGGTGGAGGACGCCGGGCCGATGATTCGACGCCTCATCGCGTTCGGGGTGATCGAACCGGCCTGACCTACTCCGGACGGTGGCAGACGGCTTCGAGGTTGAAGCCGTTCAGATCGCGCACGAACGCACCGTAGTAGTTCGGGTGATAGATCGGGCGCAGGCCGGGCGGGCCGTTGTCGGTGGCCCCGGCCGCGATCGCCGCGGCGTAGAAGGCGTCGACCTCGGCGCGGCTGTCGGCGAGGAAGGCTACATGCATCCCCTCGTCGGCGCGCTCGCCTTCGCCGATCCAGAAGAATGGCTTGCCGTCCGTGCCGTACCCGCAGGCCCAGCCGCTGGGGTTCTGGTCGGGCCCCACTTCCATGATCTGGGACAGGCCCAACGGCTTGAGCGCCGCCTCATAGAACCGCTTGGACGCCGGATAGTCGACGACGCTCACACCCAGATGATCGATCATGACGGCCTCCTCTAGTCCCCTGAAAATACCCCGGCACGCTTCTCGATGACAGCCGAGACGCCCTCGATGTGATCGTCGGTCAGGTGGGCGAGGGCCTGGACGGCGGCAGACATTTCGAGCAGCTGGTCGAAGTTCGTGTCGCGGCCCTGGCGCAGGAGCGACTTGGCCATGCGCAGGGCGCGGGGCGGCTGGCCGGCGATCTGGCGGGCGAGCGTGAGGGCCTCGTCCATCAGGGCGTCCGGCGCGACGACGCGGTTCACGAGCCCCCAGGCCAGCGCCGTCTCGGCGTCGATGGCGTCGCCGGTGAAGAGCATCTCGGCGGCCCGGGCGTAGCCGACGTTTCGCGGCAGGAGCCATGAGCCCCCGTCGCCCGGAATCAGGCCCAGCTTCAGGAACGGGACGCCGAAGCGTGCGTCGGTCGAGGCCAGCCGGATGTCGGCGAGGCCGGCGATATCGCAGCCCAGACCCATGGCCGGACCGTTCACGGCGGCGATCAGGGGCACTTCGAGCCCGTAGAGCGAGCGGACGATCCGGTGCACGACGCGGCGATAGCGGTCACGGATGGCCGCCCCCGAGCCTTCAAAGAGGGCTGAGCGGCCCGCCATGGCCTTGAGGTCGCCGCCGGCGGAAAAGGCGCGCCCGGCGCCCGTCAGGACCGCGACGCTGACGCCCGGATCGGCGTTGATCTGCTCGCAGACGGAAGCGAAGGCTTCGCCGTCGTCGAGGTCCGGCAGGGCGTTCAGCCGGTCCGGCCGGTTGAGGGTTAGGACCATGACGCGGTCCTGGCGGTCGATCTGGATCAGGCTCATCGGCGTCTCCGTTCCGCCTTCGCCTAGAGGCCGGATCGACGGCCGACAACCCCGCGCATGCACAGGGCTCCAGCCTAAGCCGGAGCCCTGTCTCGCCGAGCTGAGAGGGAGATCAGCGGCAGGCGGCGAGTTCGGCGGCCACGCCGGCGGTGTCAGCGCGAGCCTGGGCCATCGCGCTCTGGCGGGCGTTGGTGGCCTGGTCACGCACGTGGTCGGCCCGGCCGCGGCGCTGGGCCCGCAGGGTCTGGTCGAGAGTCGAAGCGTCCGCGCCCGAGCCTTCGGCGAGGCCGGCGCAACGAGCGAGGGCGATGTAGTCGGTGTCGGAAATCCGGGCCGACTGGGCCTGAGCGGTTCCGGCGAGGGCGGCGACGGCGGCGGCCGCAATCAGAAGCGTCTTCATTTGTGTTCTCCGTTGACCTGAGCAACCCGAACAACCCCGATGGGAAGCTCCGCCAGAACCGTGCCGCGGACAAGTTAAATGGCGGAAATCATTGGCTATAGTTTTGCCGCAAGCGTGACGCTGTCGTAATGTTCCGACAAAGTCTGTAAGACCGCCGCATGACGGCTGCCCCCATCGTCACCCCCTGCGTGAAGGTCTGCGTGGTCGATGGCGCATCGAGCCTGTGCCTCGGCTGTTTCCGCACCCTGCCCGAGATCGCGGAGTGGAGCCGGCTGACCGCCGAGCGGCGGGCGGCAATCATGTCGGAGCTGCCCGGCCGGCGGTCCCTGATCGACCCCGCCAAGCTGGGCCCGGTCTGATTCACGGGATGCAAACCCGTTTGGCGTAGAACCTGATCAAAGGCCGAGAAACGGCCGGTGATGGGAAGCGTAAGCGTGAAGATGCTCAAGTCCCTGGCGATCGTGACGGTCGCGGCTCTCGCCGCGGTCGGGGCGGCGGGCGGCGTGATGGCCGTGGATCGTGCGATGGGCGCGCCGGCTGCGGTGCTGCCGGCGGCCGAGGACGGCCACTACTGGGCTCTGGGACAGACCGACGGCGGCGAGCTGCGCCTGCTGGTCGACACGGGCGCGACGCGGGTGTCCCTGACCCGGGAGGACGCCGAGCGCCTCGGCCTGATCCTGACCGACGACGCCTTCACCGAGACGGTCGCCACGGCGGCCGGCGCGGCGCTGGCGGCGCCGGTGACGCTGGACTGGCTGGCCGTCGGACCGACCCGGATCGAGAACGTCGAGGCCGTGGTGATCCGCGACGGCCTGGGACACTCGCTGCTGGGCATGAGCTATCTGAACCGGCTGGAGGCCTTCGGCGTCGAAGCCGGGTCCATGAGGCTCGACGGCTAGGCCGGTCCGAAGAACGCCTTTCCAGCGTGGATCAAAAAAGGCCTGTTCCACTGCCAGAGGCACGGGCGTTCACGCACCCGCTTGAGAGATCCGCGAGCCGCTGCAGCGCGGCGCGCGCGAGGTCGCCATGTCAAAGACCCTGAGGCCGGACCAAGGATTCAGTCCGACAGTCCCAAGATCATAGTCCGTGTGCGATCGGCGGGGATAAGACGCCTGCTGGACGCGGATTTGCCGTATCGAGAGTAGCGAGATTACACGGTCAAAGTGCACGAGGATTGGTGGTCAGATTCCACCATCGGCTCGGCGTCGGGATGCCGCCTAGAGGGCCTTCAGGCCGACGGAGATCGCCGTAGCGAAGAGAAAGACCGCAAAGCAGCGGCGCAGGGTCAGCTGGTCCATGCGATGGGCCAGCCGCGCGCCAAAGGGTGCGACCAGGACGGTCAGCGCGCCCATGACCAGCACCGCCGGCAGGTTGACGTAGCCGAGCGACAACGGAGGCCGCCCGGCCTGATCCCAGCCTGCGACGATGAAGCCGAGGGTCGCGGGGACGCCGATGGCGAGGCCGAAGCCGGAGGCCGTGGCGACCGCCGTGTGGATCGGCCGGTTGCACAGTGTCATGACCATCCCGCCGAGCGCCCCCCCGCCGACGCCCATCAGGGCCGAGGCGAGCCCGACGCCGGAGCCCACGACGGCGCGGACTGGCCCCGTGGGCATCTCCTTGCTGACGACCCAGTGGCGCGGCATCAGGCCGAGCTGGGCCGCCACGCCAATGGCGATGACCATGTAGACCAGTCCCAGGCCGCCCGAGGAGATGAAGGCGGCGGCCACGGCGCCCAGGAGCCCACCCATGGCGATCCACGGCGTCCAGGTCCTGAGGATGTCCTCGTCCACCGCATGGTGCCTGCGATGGGCCGACAGGGAGCGGATCGAGGTGGCGATGATGACCGCGAGCGACGAGCCGATGGCGGTGTGCAGATTACCCTCCCCGCCGACGCCGAGCGTTTCGAAGGCGTAGAACAGGGCGGGCACCATGACCGTTCCGCCGCCGACGCCGAACAGACCCGCGACCAGACCGGCGAAGGCCCCGGCCAGGGCCATGACACCCAGAAGAACACCGAGGTCGGCGACCGACATGTCCAAGATCAGGCCGCCTCGCGCCGGGCCTCGGCCTCGCGGACGGCCGCGACCGCACGGTCGATAACCTCGAGCCCTGCGCCCGGCTGGTTGGCTTCCACCGTGAGGATGCGGCGGAAGGCGCGGGCGCCGGGACGTCCATGCATGCAGCCCAGCATGTGGCGCGTCATGGCGGACAGATGGACGCCCTCGGCCAGGCGGGCCGCCAGATAGGGCCTGTAGGCGGCGATCGCCTCGAACGGGCCGACGTCCAGCGTCTGTTCGCCAAAGAGGCGGCGGTCGGCCTGACCGAGGATGGCGGGCTCATGGTAGGCAGCGCGCCCGAGCATGACGCCGTCCAGCGCCGGGCCCTCGTCGCCGTCGAGCAGGAAAGCCTCGGCCTGGTCGAGATCGGTGATCCCGCCATTGATGGAGATGGACAGCTGGGGCCGCTCGGCCTTGAGGCGGCGCACCACCGCATAGTCGAGCGGGGGAATGTCGCGGTTCTCCTTGGGCGACAAACCCTGGAGCCAGGCCTTGCGGGCGTGGACCACGAAGGTGTCGACGCCGGCATCGACACAGGCCTCGACCAAGGCGAACAGGCCCTCATCGGTAGTCTGGTTATCCACCCCGATGCGGCATTTGACGGTGACCGGGATCGACACCGCGGCCTTCATGGCGGCCATGCCGGCGGCGACAGTCCGGGGCTCGCGCATCAGGCAGGCGCCGAAGCGCCCGGACTGGACCCGGTCTGATGGGCAACCCACGTTCAGATTGATCTCGTCATAGCCTTCAGCCTCACCGATGCGGGCGGCCTCGGCCAGGTCGTCAGGCTCGGAGCCGCCGAGCTGAAGCGCAACGGGATGCTCCACCGGATCGAAGCCGATCAGGCGGGGCCTGTCCCCGTTCAGGACGGCGCCGGTGGTGACCATTTCCGTGTACAGCAGCGCACGTTGCGTGAAGGCGCGATGGAAGGCCCGGCAGTGCCGGTCCGTCCAGTCCATCATCGGAGCCACCGAAAGGCGGCGGGCGTGCGCCAGATCCATGGGGCGGCACATAGGCCAGCCCATGCTGCACTGCAAATCAGGCCGGTTCCAGGACGACCTGGATGACGTTGGTGCGGCCGGTTCGGAAGCCTGCCTCGCAATAGGCCAGGTAGAAGCGCCACAGCCGGCGGAAAGGCTCGTCGAAGCCCTGGCGGCGCAGTTCTTCCCAGTTCATCTCGAAGGTCCGCGCCCACTCCGCGAGGGTGCGGGCATAGTCCGGGCCGAAACGCCGGACGATGTCGACCTTGAGACCCGCCCGAGCGGCCTCCTGCCGCAGCCGGGGCTCGGAGATCAGCATTCCGCCGGGAAAGATGTGCTGCTGGATGAAGTCCACCCGCTTGCGATAGCGGTCGAACAGCCGGTCATCGATGGTGATGAGCTGCAGTCCCGCCTTGCCGTCGTCGGTCAGGCGCTCCCTGAGCGTCCGGAAAAAGTCCGGCCAGTACTTCTCGCCTACCGCCTCGAACATCTCGATGGAGGCGATGCGGTCGAAGGTCCCGGTTGTGTGACGGTAGTCTTCGAAGCGAATGTCGACGCGGTCCTCGAGCCCATTCATCGCCATGCGACGTTTCGACCAGTCGAGTTGTTCGCGGCTGATGGTCAGGCCCGTCACCCGGACATCGCGCAGGCCCGCGGCGTATTCCGCAAAGCCGCCCCAACCGCAGCCGATCTCCAGCACGCTCTGTCCGTCCTGCAGGTCGATCGCGTCACACAGGGCCTGATATTTATTGAACTGGGCGGCCCAGAGGGTGTCGGTCTCGCGCAGGTAAAGGCCCGACGAATAGCTCATCGTCGGATCGAGCCACCACCGATAGAAGTCGTTGCCGAGATCGTAGTGGGCGTGGATGTTCCGCTTGGCCTGTCGCGGCGAGTTGCTGCGGAACAGGATGTGTCGGACAAAGTTGAAGGCCCGCATGACAGGCGCGCCGACCGCAAGGCCCTGGAGACGTTCCCAATTGTCCGCGAGGGTGACCAGCAGGTCAGCCAGCTGCGGCGTGTCCCACTCACCCGCGATGTAGGACTCGGCCACGCCGATATCGCCTTCGGACATGGCGCGTCGGGCGAAGGCCCAGTCGCGCACGTGCAGCACCCCGTTGGGACCTGTGCCGCGCTTGCCGAACGTCTCGCTGTGTCCGTCAGGGTGGACGAGCGTCAGCGTGCCCTTTTCCCAGCCGCGTCCAGCGGCGCGAACCCCGGCGAGAAACATGCGGGGAGGCCTGGCGACCGAGGCCGCGCGGATATTCGGCGTCAGTGTGTCGCCGGGTGCTTCTGAACGTACCGTCACCACTACCTCACGATCAGCCGCGTCGCGAGGACGGCTATGACCGACGCCGTCGCCGTCGCGAACGCACCCCAGGCCATGTCGATCAGCGTCAGGTGGGTCGGCCAGACCCTGAGCGTCGCCTGGTTGGTCAGATCATAGGTGGCGTAGGCCACGAGGCCAAACAAGGCGCCTGTCCAGGCAGCCTTTCCGACGCCGCCCTCGCGCAGGGCCGGGAGCGTGACGAGGGCGGTCACGCCCACGAGATAGAGCAGGTAGAAGATGATCGCCGGCGGCCAGCGGACCTGATCGGCCATGATCTCGCCGATCGCCGGCCGATACAGTTTCGGGGCGGCATTCGACAGCCAAACGAAATCGAGCGCGCCGAAGGCGACGGCGGCGGAAAGATAGGCGACGACAGCCTTCATCGGGCTTCTCCCACAGGTTTCAATCGATAGTGACCGACGCCCCAGACCGTTCCGTCGGCGTGCCCGAACAGGCCGGCTGTGGCCATGAAGAAGCGCCGCCAGCGGCGCGTCCAGAGCGGCGCCGCGTCGCCATAGGCCTCTCGCATGGCGCGCCTGACCTCGCGTGGATGAGTGTCCATGTTGCGCAGCCAGTCGTCGGCCGTGCGGCGATAGTGTTCGCCGGACCAGCGCCATTCTTCCTCGACCTCGAAGAGGTCCGGGAAGGCGTGCGGCATGTCGTGGCTGGGCATCAGGCCGCCGGTGAAGAAATGCTGGGCAATGAAGTCGGAGCGGTCGTCGAGCTCGAACCGGTAGGCGGCGTTGCGATGGGTGAAGACATGCAGGAACAGCCGGCCTTCCGGCTTCAGCCAGCCGCGGGCCCGCTCCAGCAAGGCGCGCCAGTTGGCCATGTGCTCGAACATCTCGACCGAGACGATGCGGTCGAATGGGCCGGCGCTCGGCTCGAAGGCGTTCATGTCGGCGGTGATGACCGTCAGGTTGTTCAGGCCATGGGCGCGCGCCTTGGCCTCGATGTGCGCACGCTGGGGGGCGGAGTTGGAAACGGCGGTGATGCGCGCCGCCGGATAGGCCTGGGCCATCCACAGGCTCAGCGAACCCCAGCCGCAGCCCAACTCGAGAATCGCCTGCCCGTCGTGGAGGCCGGCGTGAAGGCAGGTCTCCTTCAGCGCGGCGTCTTCGGCCTCGGCCAGGGTCTCTGACCCGGTGCGGTACAGGCAGGACGAGTATTTCAGGCGCGGGCCCAGCACCGCCTCGAAAAAGGACGGCGGGAGCTCGTAGTGCTGGTCATTGGCCGCCTCGACATGCTCGGCGATGGGCCGGCCGTCCATGTCGCGGGCGAAGGCGGCGGTGTCGCCGGCGGAGCCCTCAAGCCGCCGGGCGGCCCCGGAGACAAGCGACGCCACGGCTGCGCGGACCAGAGGATCAGGCGCCGGCGCATCCTGGAGGGCGTGAATTCCGTGTCTGATCAGGCTCATGAACGATCTCCCTTGCCTCCTACGCCCGGGCGACCGCTTCGGATTGCGGCTAGCGGGAAAGCTTCGCCGCCAGCGCCCTCGCCGCGGCGGTCACCTCGTCCCATGTGACGTCGAAACCGTCGTCCTCGCCGAACCAGGGATCGGCCACCGACTGGCCTTCCCGCCCCGGCACGTGGTCCAGCAACAGGCCCAGCCGGGCTGCGGCCCCGTCAGGCGCCAGGGCCCGAAGATCGGCGAGGTTCTGGTGGTCGAGGGCGATGATCCGGTCGAAGTCGAAGAAGTCGTCGGGCCGCACCTGGCGGGCGCGCTGACCCGTGATGTCCACGCCATTCCGTCGGGCGACCGCGATCGCGCGGGGATCGGGCGGCTCGCCGGCGTGCCAGTTGCCGGTGCCGGCGGAATCGATCGTGAGATCGAGACCAAGGCGAGCGGCCTCCTCGCGCAGAGCGGCCTCGGCCAGGGGCGAGCGGCAGATGTTTCCGAGGCAGACGAAGAGGACCGAGGTCATCGCCGCCCGAACAGCCGTTCGATGTCGTGCAGCTTGAGTTCGACGTAGGTCGGACGTCCGTGATTGCACTGGCCGGAGTGGGGCGTGGCCTCCATCTGGCGGAGCAGGGCGTTCATCTCGTCGGCGTTGAGGCGGCGTCCGGCGCGGACCGAACCGTGGCAGGCCATGGTGGAGCAGACCTCGCCGAGCCGTTCCCTGAGGGCCAGGGTCTGGCCAGTTTCGGCCAGGTCGTCGGCGATGTCGCGGATCAGGCCCTCGACGTCGGTGTCGCCCAGCAGGGCGGGTGTCTCGCGCACGAGGATGGCGCCGGCGCCGAAGGGTTCGAGAATGAGGCCCAGTTCGGCCAGATCGTCGGCCACCGAGGCGACGCGATCGGCCTCGGCGGGATCGAGCTGGACCACGGCGGGGACCAGCAACGCCTGACGGGCGACCGAGCCCTCGGCCATCTGGGCCTTCATCCGCTCATAGACGAGGCGCTCGTGGGCCGCGTGCTGGTCGACGACGACCATGCCGTCCCGGGTCTGGGCGACGATATAGGTGCCGTGAAGCTGGGCCCGGGCGGCCCCCAGCGGGCGGTCGATCAGGTCGGGAGCGGCATCCGCGACCGGGCCGTTCCAGACGGGCGCCGGGCCTGGCTCGACGCGAGCGGACAGTTCAGCGAGGCCGGGGATGACCGGCGCGGGGGCCGGGGCCGTGAAAGGGCTGGTCCAGGCGCCGGGCTGGTAGGCGGAGGGCGAGGGCCGCCAGCCGCCGTTCGCGCCCCCCTGGAAGGCCGACAAAGCCTGATCGGCGACGGTGGTTGAGGCGCGATGCCCTGCGCCCGCCAGCGCGTGCTTCAGCCCCCCGACGATCAGACCGCGCGCCAGGGTCGGGTCGCGGAAGCGGACCTCGGCCTTGGCGGGGTGGACGTTGACGTCGACCTGGGTCGGGGCGAGGTCGATGTAGAGCACCGCCGCCGGATGCCGGTCGCGGGCCAGGAAGTCGGCATAGGCGCCGCGCAGCGCGCCCTGGAGCAGGCGGTCCCGCACCGGCCGCCCGTTCACGAACAGATACTGGTGCGCCGCATTGCCCCGCGAGTAGGTCGGCAGGCCCGCATAGCCCGACAGGCGCATATCCTCGCGGGTCTGGTCGATCAGGAGCGCGTTCTGGCCGAAGGCTTCGCCCAGTATGGCGCCGAGTCGGGCCAGGCGGCCGTCGTCGCCGGGGTGTTCGGCCTCGAGCCGGAGAACCGGACGGCCATCCAGCGTGAGCGTGAAGGCCACGTCCTCATGGGCCATGGCCTGACGCTTGATCTCGTCGGAGATGGCCATGGCCTCGGCCCGCTCGGACTTCATGAACTTGAGCCGGGCCGGCGTGGCGTAGAACAGGTCGCGGACCTCGACGCGGGTTCCGTGGTCGCCTGCGAAGGGCGAGGGCCGCACGGCCGAGACCGCCCCGGCCTCCACCGAGATGGCGTGGGCCTCGCCACCGGCCGCGCGAGAACTGATGGTCAGGCGCGCGACCGAGCCGATGGACGGCAAGGCTTCGCCGCGGAAGCCCAGAGTATGGATGTTCAGCAGATCGACGTCGCCGGCGTCATCGACGTCCAGCTTGGAGGTCGCGTGGCGCTCGACCGCGAGCGGAAGCTCCTCCGGTCCCATGCCGCGTCCGTCATCCACGACGAGGATGCGCGACAGGCCGCCGCCGTCGGCCTGGATCTCGATCCGGCGCGCGCCGGCGTCGATGGCGTTCTCGACCAGCTCCTTGATGGCGCTGGCGGGCCGTTCGACCACCTCGCCGGCGGCGATGCGGTTCACGACCTCGCTGGGGAGGCGGCGGATGGGCATGAGTCGCACCATAGCGTCATCCCGCCCGGCGCACAGCGCTCAGGCGGGATCGCCGTCGATCGATTGGGGGCGAATCGAGCCCTAGAGGCCCGGAAGCTTGAAGCCGTCGTCTTCGCGCTGGATGACGATGGCCTGGCCGCCGGTCAGGGCCGCGAGGCGTTCCTGTTCGCGGGCCGCGTCGATGACCAGGGCGCCGCCGGTGGTCGTGGCGCCCTGCGTCGACGGATCGTCGCTGCGCCAGAACATCAGGCGCTGGGCCCAGCTCTCGTCCTTGTGGGCGAGGTCGCCGAACTCGTCGTCGATGACGTAGCGGGCCAGCGGATCAGCCTCATCTGCGCCGGCGGCGGCGACGAGGGCCTGTTCCGAGCCCGAACGCACAACGCCTTCGCGGGCGCCCAGAAGGATTTCACGCGCCGAGGACGACGGATCCAGCTCCTGCGGGCGAGGTTCGCCGGGGGTCGGCGGACGCAGCGCGTAATCCGGCGGAACCGTCAGCGGGGCGATCGCCACCACGCGGAACTCGTCCGGCGTCACCTTGGAGGCGCCCACGGCGTTGCGGATGGAGTTGCAGGCCGACAGGCCCACCACGGCCGAGCCGGCCAGGATCACAAAAGCGAGGCGCGAGGCACGCATGCAAGGCTCCGAATAGGCCGTCCCAGCCCCAGGGATGGCGCAGAAGGACGAACGGTTACTCTGTTTGAGACGCGGAGCCAACAGGCCCGGACTGACGCTCGCTCAGGAAACTGTCCAGAATGAGGAGCGCGACGCCGACTGAAATGGCCGAATCCGCGATGTTGAAGATCCACGGGAAGCCCAGCCCCGAGAAATCGAGGAAGTCGATCACGGCCCCGACGAGGATGCGGTCGATCACATTACCGAGCGCGCCGCCGATGATCAGCCCCAACGCGACGGCGAACAGCATCCGCTGGGCCCGCATCGCCCACCAGATCATGCCGCCGGCCACCAGGATCGAGAACACGGTCAGGCCCCAGCGCGCGCCGCCGCCCGAGAACATGCCGAAGCTGACGCCGGTGTTCAGCGTATAGGTCAGGTCGAAAATCGGGCTGACCTCGATGGTCTGGCCCAGCTGCATGCCCAGTCCGTCGACGACCCAGAACTTGGTCAGCTGGTCCAGGACGATCGCGACGATCGCCACGGCGTAGGCGATCAGGGCGGTCTTCTTGAGGGGCAGGATGGACATTCAGTCTCCGGTGTCCGGGCGGGGCCGACGGGGGTTAAGGCCAAACGGCGCGAAAGGCAAAGGCTTGGCGCCTGACAGGCGAACCGATAAGGCGCGGCCATGAACCGATCGCCGTTCGATCTGACAGGCAAGGTCGCACTGGTCACCGGCGCCGGCCGGGGTCTGGGCAAGGAGATCGCCCTGTCGCTGGCCGCGGCGGGCGCGGACGTCCGGCTGGGCGGCCGCACGGTCGTGCCGCTGGAGGCCGCCGCGGCCCAGATCATCGAAGCGGGCGGGACGGCCCAACCCTGGCCCTTCGACCTCGCCGACGAGATGGCGACCCGTCAGGCCGTGGCCCGGCTCGAGCGCCTCGACATCCTCGTCAACGCCGTGGGGATGCGCGACCGCCGCCCGCTGGCCGAGTTCGACATGGCTTCGGTCAGAAAAATGATCGAGGTGAACCTGATCTCGGCGTTCCTGATCAGCCGCGAGGCCGCCGCCCGGATGCAGCGCGGCGGGCGCGTGATCAATCTGACCTCCATCGCCGGCCCGATCGCCCGGGCGGGCGACGCCGCCTACACCATGGCCAAGGGCGGTCTGGACGCCCTGACGCGCGGACTGGCGGCCGAGCTGGGACCACGCGGGGTATCGGTCAACGCCATCGCGCCGGGCTATTTCCGCACCGAGGCCAATGCCGACTACGCCAACGATCCCAATGTCGCCGCGTGGCTCGAGCGGCGCACCGCCATGGGCCGCTGGGGTGAGCCGAGCGAGATCGCGGGGGCGGCCGTGTTCCTGGCGTCGGACGCGGCCAGCTATGTGACCGGCCATGTGCTGGTCGTCGACGGCGGCTATCTCAGCCACTTCTGACGGGCGTCACCGAGCAGCAGGTTGTCGATCAGGCGGGTCTTGCCGAAACGAACGGCGAGCGAGGCGACCGCGCCGCGCTCATCGACGGTCTGGAGTTCGACCAGAGTGTCCGGATCGGCGACCGAAACGTAGTCGGCGACGCCGCGCGGCTCGCCTTCGAGCACGGACGTCATCAGAGCCCTGAGCCCATCGGCGTCACGCTCGCCGGCGTCGAAGGCGGCCTCGGCGGCCGTCAGGGCCCGGATCAGGGCGACGGCGGCGGCCCGGTCTTCAGGGCCGAGGTAGACGTTGCGGCTGGACATGGCGAGGCCGTCCGGCTCGCGCACGGTCGGGGCCACAATGATCTCGACGGGCAGGTCCAGATCGCGCGCCATGCGCCGGATCACTGCACACTGCTGGGCGTCCTTCTGGCCGAACCAGGCGGCGTCCGGCTGGACCATGTTGAACAGCTTGAGCACCACCGTCGCCACGCCGGAGAAGTGGCCGGGCCTGACTGCGCCTTCGAGCGGGGCGGTGACGCCGTCCACCTCGACGCGGGTCGAGAAGCCCGCCGGATAGACCTCGGACGCGTCGGGCGTGAAGACCAGATCACAGCCGGCCTCCGACAGCAACGTCAGATCGCGATCCAGATCGCGCGGATAGCGGGCCAGGTCCTCGGTCGGGGCAAATTGGGTCGGATTGACGAAGATCGAACATGCGACCGCGCCCATCCGGGCTTTCGCCGCGCGAACGAGCGAGATGTGGCCCTCGTGCAGGAAGCCCATCGTCGGCACGAAGCCGAGGCCGGGCAAGCCCTCACGCGCCTCGCGCAGCTCGGCGACCGTCGAAACGACCCGCATCAGCCGCCCGAGCCGTAGATGGAGCCCAGGGCTTCGTCGAGCGCACCGTCCTCCATCTTGCGCGACGACTGGGCGTCCGTCGGAAAGGCGCCGCTCTCGACCTCGGCGACATAGGTCGCGACAGCCTCGCGCAGGGTCTGCCCGGCTTCGGCGTAGCGCTTGGCATGTCTCGGTGAGCGCCCATCGAACAGGCCCAGCAGGTCGTGCCAGACCTGGACCTGGGCGTCGCAATCGGGGCCCGCCCCGATGCCGATGACCGGAATATGCAGGCGACGGGTCACCTCGGCGGCCAGCTGGGCCGGCACCAATTCCAGAACGAGAGCAAAGGCGCCGGCCGCCTGCAGCGCCTCGGCGTCCGCGATCAGCTGGCGGGCGCCCTCGGCGTCCTTGGCCTGCACCTTCAGGCCGATGGTGGCTGCGGACTGTGGCGTGAAACCCAGATGGGCCATCACCGGGATGCCGAGATCGACCAGCCGACGCACGATCGGCACGACCGCGCCGCCGCCCTCCAGCTTCACGGCGCCGGCGCCGCCCTCGCTCATCATCCGGCCGGCGTTGGTGATCGCCGTGGCTTCGTCGCGGAAGGACAGGAACGGCATGTCAGCCACGATCAGGGCGGACTGGGAGCCGCGCACGACGGATTTCGTCGCGCGCACGATGTCGTCGACGGTCACGGACAGGGTGTCGCCCGCGCCGTGCACCACATTTCCCATGGAGTCGCCGATCAGCAGGACCGGCACGCCCGCCGCCTCTGCGATGAGGGCCGAGGAGTAGTCATAGGCGGTCAGCATGGCGAAGCGCTTGCCCTCGCCCTTGAGCCTGGCCAGATCGAAGACGGTGGTGCGCATGCGGAGTTCCTCCGGGGAGCGAGGCGGGCCGTTATGCCACGGCCACCCCGGTTTCGCACCCGCACAAAAACCGCGGGACTTTTTGGCCGGTTTCCGCTATGAGAGCCGCCCTCTCCCCACCATATATTTCCCCGACATGAGCAAGATCCGCGTCCTCAGGGCCAAGCTTCACGGCATGACCGTGACCGGCGCAGACCTCCACTATCAGGGCTCGATCACCCTGGATCCCCTGCTGTGCCAGGAAGTCGGCATCTATCCGCTCGAGTTCGTCGAGATCTGGAACAAGAACTCCGGCGCGCGGATCGAGACCTATGTGATCCACGGCGAGCCGGGCTCCGGCTGCTGTGTTCTGAACGGCGCGGCGGCCCGCACCGCTCAGCGCGGCGACGAGGTCATCATCGCGGCCTCGACCTATGCCGAGCCAGGCGACCTGTATCAGCACAAGCCCAAGGTTCTGGTCTTCGGCCCCGGCAACACGGTGCGCCAGAAGATCACCTATGAGGTCGGCCAGACGCCGGAGCTCGATTTCGAATTCCGCATGCGCGACACCGACACCGGTGAGCGCCTGATCCCCGGGACCTGATGCCGAAGGCGGGCGCACCCGGCTGGATTCGCCCGCTCGTCGATTTCGGCGCGCTCCTCGCCTTCGTGGGTTCGTTCGTCGCCTGGCGTGTTTCGGGCGTCGAACAGTCGGCCGCCTTGGTCAATGCGACGTGGGTGCTGATGGCCGGCTCGATCGCGGCGGTGATCACGGGGCGGCTCGCCGAGGGCCGCTGGGCCGCCATGCCGATGGTGACGGGCGGCTTCGCCATCGTCTTCGGCCTGTTCACCGTGCTGTTCGACGATCCGGAGATCATCAAGCTCCAGATCACCGTGATGAACGGCCTGCTGTGCGCCTTCCTGATCGGCGGGCTCTTGATGGGCCGCAGCCCGGCGAAGTGGCTGCTGGGCGATTCCATCGAGCTGTCGGACCGGGTCTGGCGCATCCTGGCCCTGCGATACGGGCTCTATTTTCTGGCCTGCGCCGTCGCCAACGAGATCGTCCGGCGCGGCTGGGGCGAGGATGTCTATGTCGGCTTCCGCAGCGTCCTGTGGGTCGCCGCCATCCTGTTCGGCCTGGCCAACCTGCCGCTGATCCTGAAGGACCGGAAGGCGCGCGAAGGCTAGATCACGCCCGCCCGCAGTAGGTCGTGGACGTGCAGGATGCCGACAGGCTTTCCGCCATCGACGACGAACAGCACGGTGATCCGCATCTCGTTCATCAGCTTGAGCGCCTCGGCGGCCAGCGTGCCCGGCTCGACGGTGCGCGGGCTCCTGGTCATCACCTCTCCGGCGACGTGGTTCATCAGGCCGTCCATGTGGCGGCGCAGGTCGCCGTCGGTGATCATGCCGACCAGCACCCCGGAGCCGTCGGTGACGCCGACCGAGCCGAAGCGCTTCTCGCTCATGACCAGCAGGGCCTGCTGCATCGGCTGATCGGCGCCGATCAGGGGCAGTTCGTCGGCGCCGTGCATCAGGTCCGCGACCGTTCGCAGCATGGCGCCCAGCTTGCCGCCCGGGTGGAAGACCCGGAAATCCTGGGCCGTGAAACCGGCCCGTTCGAGCAGGGCCACGGCCAGGGCGTCGCCGAGCGCGATCTGGAGCGTGGTCGAGGTCGTCGGCGCATCGACCTGACCGGTGGCCTCGGGCGCGTCGGGCAGGAGCAGCAGGATGTCGGATTGGCGGCCGAGCGCACTCTCGGCGCGGGCCGTCATGCCGATCAGGGGCGCGCCGAAACGCTTGGCGTAGGCGATGACGTCGGCCAGTTCGCGCGTTTCGCCGGACTTGGACAGGGCCAGGACCGCGTCGTCGGGGCCGATCATGCCCAGGTCGCCGTGGCTGGCCTCCGTGGCATGGACAAAGATGGCGGGACGGCCGGTCGAGGCCAGGGTGGCGGCGATCTTGCGCGCCACATGGCCGGACTTGCCGACGCCGGTGCAGATCACGCGGCCGGACAGGCGCGCCAGCGTATCGACGGCCCGGACGAAGGCGTCGCCCAAGCCGTCAGCCATCTGGGAAAGGGCCTCGGCCTCGGTCTTGAGGACCCGGCGTCCGACTTCGAGAGGGGCGGTCAAGGCTGGGCCTCCGCGGCGGCCGGCGTCAGGTTCGCGGGACCGCGGCCTGGCCTCTGGGGCCACATGACCGCGGCGGTGATGAGGACGACCGCCGCGAGGGCCGCCAGCGCATAGAAGAGCCGATCCGACATGGGGGGCGCTATACCGCGCTCCGGGTCCGTCGTCCAAGGCGGCTCGAGCCAAAGCCTTGACGCATCGCAACATGGGGCCTAGCCCCACCCGATTGTCACAGAACGGAGCCGGGATGCCGATCCTGATCCTGCTGCGCCACGGCCAGAGCCAGTGGAACCTCGAAAACCGCTTCACCGGCTGGGTGGACG
>CAMLNT010000030.1 GCA_946481425.1 uncultured Brevundimonas sp. | reverse complement strand
TCTCGACCAGCAGCTGGTTCAGCGTCTGCTCGCGCTCGTCGTTGCCGCCGCCGAGGCCGGCGCCGCGATGGCGGCCGACCGCGTCGATCTCGTCGATGAAGATGATGCAGGGCGCGTTCTTCTTGGCCTGCTCGAACATGTCACGCACGCGGCTGGCGCCGACGCCGACGAACATTTCCACGAAATCCGAACCCGAGATCGAGAAGAAGGGCACGCCCGCCTCGCCCGCGACGGCGCGGGCCAGAAGCGTCTTACCGGTGCCGGGAGGGCCGACCAGCAGGGCGCCCTTGGGAATCTTGCCGCCCAGGCGCTGGAACTTGCCCGGGTCCTTGAGGAAGTCGACGACTTCCTGGAGTTCCTCCTTGGCCTCGTCGACGCCGGCGACGTCGTCGAACGTCTTGCGGTTCTTGTGTTCAGTCAGAAGGCGCGCCTTGGACTTGCCGAAGCCCATGGCGCCGCGCGCGCCGCCCTGCATGCGGCTGAACCACCAGAACATCAGGCCGAAGATCAGGATGACCGGGCCGAAACCGATCAGCAGGCTCCACAGGACATTGCCTTCTCGCGAAGTGACATTGATCTCGACGCCGGCCTCGGTCAGCTGCTGCTGCAGTGCGTCGCTGGGCGTCGGGGCGACCGAGCGGAAGCGCGAGCCGCTTTCCAGCACGCCCTCGACGCGATCGCCACGCAGGACCACCTGCTCGACCTCGCCGGCTTCGACGCGTCGAAGCAGTTCTGAGTAGGAGATGTCGCTGACCGCGCCGCCCTTGTTGGCGGACTGCTGCCCCATGACGCCCCAGACGGCCACAAGCATGACCGCGATGACGCCCCAGATGGCCAGATTGCGCAGGTTCATTCCGTTCCTCGATACCGAAGTTGGGCGCAAGGTCCGCGCCCGTCACCGCTAGATAGGACGATGATCGGGGCCGCGCCATGGCGCGACGCCAAGATCGTCCTCCCGCTGAGCACCGCCGCAGGCCAGACGAAGCCGTCCTGCGACGAGACCGCGGGCCTCAACCGCCGGGCTTGCAAGAACCGGGCGAGGATCGCCGTCGCGAAACAGCACAGGGTGGGCGGCGCGGGCCGGCGACGGGAGCGCCTTCAGCCTTTCGCGATCCCCGGGCTCCAGCTTCGCCATGACGCCGCCGGCGGGCGCGACCCGCCAGCCCCGTTCGCGGGTGTGAAACAGCCAGCGGCCGTCCCAGACGCAGGGGGTGTCGGGCGGCAGACCGATCGTCGGCAGACTGGTGCGGCCGGGCTCGCGCATGATGTGGACGTTCGCCCCATCTAGCACCAGACGCGATCCGGACAGGGTCGCGGCGGTCGCGCCCCCGGCAAGGCGAGCCCGGGCTGCTTCGACCTTGGCCCGCGATGGGACAGATGCGCGTCCGGATGCGCAGGCAATCGCCTGGGCGAGCCATGGAGAGACGAGAGCGCCGCTGATGATGCCGGCGCTGTCGCAAGCCATGTCCCGGGCGAGCTCGGTCGGCTGGGCGGGTGCGGCGGGTTCGGCACGGGCTTGCCGGGCGTGCGTCCTCAAGAAGCGCGGATCGGCATTCGCCGGGTCATCGATCCACTCTGCGCCGCGGTCCCGCAGCTCACGCCTCAGCACCTCCCGCGAGACGTCCAGCAAGGGACGCAGAAGCATGAGGTCGCGGCCTTCCGGCCAGACCGGGGAGGGCGACCATTCCTGCAGACGCCCGATCGGGGCGCCTTGCTCGCGCATCCAGTCAGCCTCGGCGATGTCGTCGCGGGTATGGCCGAAGAGGATGACGGACGCGCCGGCCTCGCGCGCACCCTCGGCGATGAGGGCGTGGCGGGCCTGACGGGCCGCGGCCTGAAGGCCGGTGTCCGGCTTGGGGCCGATCCAGGTCAGGGCCCTCCAGTCGCAGCCAACGTCTCGCGCGGCTCGACCGGCGGAGGCGGTCCAGTCGGCAGACCGGGCGTTGAGGCCGTGATCGACGGTGAGCGCGAGGATGCGGCGTCCCCGGCGGCGCGCCCAGTCGACCGTGAGGTGCAGCAGGGCGACGGAATCACCGCCGCCCGACAGGGCGAGGGCGACAGGATACGATGCGTGCGCGCTCAGCCGGTTATCGAGCCGCGCCAGGACGGCGTCGATCCAGTCGGAGGTCAGGCGCACTCCGCCTGGGTGTCGATCTGGGCAGCGCGGGTGCGCACCGCCGCAGATGCGCTGGCGGCGTAGCGGCGCTGGAACTCGCCCAAGGCCTGACAGGCCTGCTCGGCGCGGTCCGTCGCCAGCAGGCCCGCGGCAAGCTTTACGGTCGCGTCGGGAGCCCAGGCGGCGGTCGGCCAGCCACGCAGGGCGCGGGCGTAATCCTGGACGGCCCCGGCATCGTCGTCGGCCCCGGCGCGGATGTCGGCCAGCCGATAGTGGGCCTCCGCCAGGCGGGCGCTCTCGGGCCAGGTGACGATGAAGAGCTCGAAGGCCTGCCCAGCCTCAGCCAGATCTCCGTCGCGGACAAGGCGCATGGCGGCGTCGAAGTCGCCGCCTTCCGAGCCGCTCGGCGAGCGGGGCTGGGGTGGGGCGCCGGCGGCCGCGGCCTCGGCGTTGGCCGCCTCGAGAGCGGCGACCTGACGGGTCAGGGCGTCCAGTCGGCCGGCGAGGTCGCGATTGATGCGCTCGGCGCCTTCCAGCTCGGACGTGAGGCGCTCGGATTCCTCATTCATGCGAACGAGGGTGGCCTCCAGGTCAGACAGGCGCTGGTCCATCAGGTCGACCCGGCCCATCAGGGCCACGACCTCGGGATCGGGTTCGAGCAGGACCGGCTCGCCGGCGGCGTTGCGCTGGTTCAGGGCGTTTTCCAGCCGGCGCAGGTTGCGATCCAGACGCTCCAGACGCCGGGCGTCCCACGCGATGGGCGGCGGGGTCTGCGGCTGAGTCTGGGCCATAACGACGCCACCGCCGACGACGGCGGCGCCCCCGACTGTCCCCAGCGAGACGGCGAGGATCGAGGCGATGGTCACGGACCCGAGGCGGAACCTGGAACGCTGTGTGTGCGACATGAAAGCTGCCCGGAGAGGCGATCGGGAGCGCGCAGGATACGCGCTCCCGTCAGAGGGTTCTACTGCGGCGCGCCGCCCGTGATGGTCGTGTGGGCGTTGCGGTTCTGGGCCCAGGCCTCTTCGTTCGAACCGAAGGCGATCGGGCGCTCCTTGCCGTAGGAGATGGTGTCGATGCGGCTGGCCGAGACGCCGTTGGCGATCAGGAAGCTGCGGACGGCCTCGGCGCGGCGGGCGCCGAGCGCGAGGTTGTATTCGCGGGTGCCGCGTTCGTCGGCGTTGCCTTCGATACGGACCTGAACCTGCGGATAGCGGGCAAGCCACCCGGCCTGCGCGGCGAGGATGCGGCTGGCGTCGGCCCGGATCGAATAGGAATCGAAGTCGAAGTAGACGCGGTCGCCGACGTTGATGGTGAAGTCGCGCACCGAGCCCGGGGCGATCTGGCCGCCTTCGACGGGGCCGGTCGGGACGCCGGGGCCGCCCGGCGTGCCCGGCTGCGACGGGCCGGGGGTCGGGGTCACCGGGGCGGGTGTCTCGCGACGGGTGCAGCCGGCGGCCGTCAGGGCGGCCAGGGCCATGACCACGGCGGCGGTCTTGAGGGTGATCTGGGTCATCGGTCTTTCCTCGCAAAAGGGCCTGACGGCATGGGCCGAACGGCAGAGCTTAGTTCAAAGTCCTAGGCGGGCGATTTGGTTTCCACCATGGCGATAACGGCAAGTTGACCTCAGCCTCCGGCGGCCAGGCAGCGTCCGCCGGACGCGCCTACGGCCGGTCCGAAATCGGCGGCGGGAGGATCGAGAAGCGGCGACCACGCCGGGTCGGATGCGGCGCCCCCGTAGGGCGCAGGACGCAGGATCCGGCCGGTGACATCCGTGGTCCACAGGCGCGGGCTTTCCCCCGCCTCCCCGCGGAAGAACATCAGATAGCGGCCGTTGGGGGCCCAGGTCGGGCCCTCCTGATAATAACTCGACGACAGGATGCGCTCGCCGGAGCCGTCGGTGTTCATCACCCCGATGTGGAAGCGGCCGCCCTGCTGCTTGGTGAAGGCGATCATGTCGCCGCACGGGCTCCAGACCGGCGTGTGATAGTTGCCCGAGCCGGAAGAGATCGGCCGCTGGGCCGAACCGTCGGCGTTCATGATGTAGAGGCGCGGCCGGCCGCCCCGGTCAGAGTTGAACACGATCCGTGAGCCGTCCGGCGAGAAGGACGGCGAGGTGTCGATGCCGGGGTCCGAGGTCAGGCGGGTCAGCTGGCGACCCTGAAGCGTCATCACATAGATGTCTGAGTTGCCGCCGCGCTCCAGCGAGAAGGCGATCCGCCGGCCATCCGGCGAGAAGCGCGGGGCGAAGACCACGCCCTCGAACTCGCCCAGGCTTTCCTGGCGGCCGGTCTCGAGATCGAGCAGATAGATGCGGGTGTAGTCCTCGCCGAGCGCCATGTAGGTCACGCGCTGGTGGGTCGAGGAGAAGCGCGGCGTCATCACGATGGCGTCCGACACCGGCAGGTAGAACGGGTTGTAGCCGTCCTGGTCCATGACGCCGAGGCGGGTACGGCGACCAGGCCCGGAGCCCTCCTCGGCGACGAAGACCACGCGGGTGTCAAAATAGCCGAGCTCGCCGGTCAGGCGCTGGTAGACGGCGTCGGAAATCTTGTGCGCGACGCGGCGCCAGTTCTCGGGCGTCGAGGTGAACTGGAAGCCGAGAAGCTGGGTCTGCTGGACCGTGTCCCACAGGCGGAAGTTGACGCGCAATCTGCCGTCGGCGTCGCGGACGACCTGGCCGACGAGCAGGGTCTGGGCGTTGATGCGTGTCCACTGCTCGAACTGCGGCTGTATGTCGACGCCGACGCCCTGCTGGATGAAGGCTGACGGGTCGATCGGATCGAAGAAGCCGGAGCGCTCCAGGTTCGCCGAGATCACCTGGGCGATCTCCGAGCCGTTTTCGCCCTGGAACGGCGCGATCGCGATCGGCAGGTCACGCAGGACGCCTTCCGAGATCACAACCTCATCCGTGGGCGGCTGCTGGGCGGCGGCCGGGGCTGCGACGGCCATGGCGGCCAGGGCGGGGGCGATCAGGGCGGCGGTCAGACGCATGGGCGCTCCAGAAGACTCCAAGACGAGGGACCAGCCACAAAGCCGTGCGTCCCCTTCACGAGAGGTGAACGGCCAATGAGGCGACCATACGGCGAAGCCTGACCTTACGATGCCTGACGATGCCTGACGGTCAGCGGTTACAGGCGTCTGCGGTGTCGAAGCGGAACGGGACCGAGCGTGTCTCGAAGCCGTCGGGCACATCGAACGGAGCGGCGGCCCGGACCGCGCGGATGGCGCTTTCCGACGCGGCCCGGAAGACCGAACCGGACTGGGGATTGGTCACGGTCGGCCCCTCGGTGATCCGGCCGCGGCCGTCGATGGTCAGGCTCATGCGGATGGTCAGGTCGTCACCGCCCGCCATTTCGCAGAAGGTCAGGTTCCAGTGCGGAATGACCTGGCGACCGAACATGGCGATCTGCGGACCGGTAGCCGCAGGGGCGTCGCCGGATCCTGATTCCGTCGCCGGCCGGCCCGGCGGACGGCGGGTCGGGCCCGATCCGCCGGTGAGATCGTCGAGGTCGAGCGCTTCGCGCGGCGGTCGCTGGGGCTGGGCCGGAGGTTGGCGTGGCGGGGTCTGCGGCGGGCGCTGGGTCGGATTCTGCGGTGGGCGCTGCGGCGGAGTCGGCTGACGCGGCGGGGTCTGCCGGGGCGGCGTGGGCGTCGGCGGCGCTGGCGTCGGGGTCGGCGTTTCGGCCGCTTCCGATTCCGAGACCTCGGCGGCGTCCGGCGTGACCTCGTCGAACAGTTCCTCGGACGGCGACGGCGTCGGCGCCGCTTCGCGGATCACGTCGGAGACGATCGTGACCGGCACCGAGCCGATGCGAATCTCGGGGGACGGCTCCTGACGCGACAGCATCCAAAGGGCGAGCGCCAACAGGGCCGCGTGGAAGACGACCGAGATCGCAATGCTGGGCGTCAGCCTCGGCACGTCAGGGCGTCTCCACGGCCTCGGTGGTCGTCTCGACCGCCGCGGCGGACCCCTGCGGGCCGGCGCTGTCGGTGACGAGATTCAGGCGGGTAAAGCCGACCGCGGACAGTCGGCCCATGACCTCGGCGACCCTTCCATAGGGGGCCTGGCCATCGCCGCGCACGAAGATCGGCCGCTCCAGGTCGTTGTTGGCCATGGCCGAGATGCGCGGGCCGAGCTGGTCCAGCGTGGCCGGGTCCTCGTCGACATAGATGGCGCCGTCGCGCTGGATCGAGACGGTGATCGGCTCCTCGATCTGCTCGACCGAGCCTGCGTCGGTCTTGGGCAGTTCCAGCGGCACGGCCACGGTCAGCAGCGGCGCGGCGACCATGAAGATGATCAGCAGCACCAGCATGACGTCGACCAGCGGGGTGACGTTTATCTCGGACAGAGGGCGCTTGCGGGCGCGCCGGCGGCCCCGCACGTGACCGCCCGAACCTCCGGCGGACAGGGCCATACTCAGAAGCTCCCGAAGCGGTCGCCCGTCGCCGGAGCGGGCGCAGGCGCCGGCGCGGACGGCGGGGTCGAGGCGGCACCCAGGCGCTTGGCGATCGCGGCCTGCAGCTCGTCGGCGAAGGTCTCGAGCCGGCCGGAGAACTTGCCCGCGTCGATCGAGAACTTGTTGTAGGCGATGTAGGCCGGGATGGCGGCGGCCAGGCCGATCCCGGTCGCGAACAGGGCCTCGGCGATGGCCGGGGCGACGGTGGTCAGGTTGGTGTTGCCCTGGGCGGCGATCTCACCGAAGGCGTGCATGATGCCGTAGACGGTGCCGAACAGGCCGATGAACGGCGAGGCCGTGGCCACGACCGACAGGACGCCGAGCCCTTCCTCAGCCGATTGGCCTTCGCGGGCGATGATGGAATCCAGGGTCCGGTCGATGCGGGCGATCAGGAAACCGGCCTGGGCGTCAGTCAGCGAGCCGCCCGAACGGGCCTCGCGCCAGTCGCGCATGGCCGCGACGAGCATCCGCGGGAGGGGCTGTTTCGGCTGGGGGCCGGCCTGATTGGCCAGGTCTTCGAGCGAGCGGCCGCTCGACAGCGCGTCCTCGAACGCGTCGGCCTGCCGGTTCAGCGACATGAAGCGGACCGAGCGGTCGAAGATCACCGCCCACGACCACAACGACGCCAGCGCCAGCCCGACGATGACGCCCTTGATCACCCAGTCGGCGTTCATGAACAGGTTGACGACGTTGAGCGCCTCGGCGGCGGTCGCGGCTACGGGCATCCGGAACTCCAGGGAGCGAATCGATTACCGTTCCGCTTGCAGGATCGGCGCCGCCCAGACAACCCACGGGACGTGACCGTTCTAAGGCAGCAGCCAGGGCCCCAACGCTTCGGACAGCGACGCGGGTGGTCTGCGGGGCCGGCCCTTGAGGTCGATGCAGGCCGCCTCGACGTCGGCCTCGGTCAGCAGCTGGTCCCCGCGCCAGATTTCCTGACGGATGAACAGCCTCGGCCCCCTCACAGCATCATAGCTGGTGCGCACCACCAACGCGTCGTCGATCCGCGCCGCGGCGCGGAAGCGCAGGTTCATGCTGGTAATGACGAAGGCGATCGGGTCGTCGCGGTCCAGCAGCTCGGCATGGCCGACCGAGACCATCCGCAGGAAATCCGAGCGTCCGCGCTCGAAAAAGCGGACGTAGTTGCCGTGATAGACCAGCCCCGTGAAGTCGGTGTCCTCGTAATAAACCCGGACCGGAAGCACGTGGGTGCGCCCGTCGAAGACGCCGGCGGTGGGCTGGGGCGAGGTCGTCATGCCCCTCAGATAGCGCCTTACTTGCCGTAGGACGAGCCGCCGCCGCCGCTTCCCGTGATCGACGGGAAGGTATCGCACTGGGCGGGATCGCCGGACTGGTAGCCCCGGCGCAGCCACTCGACGCGCTGTTCGCCCGTGCCATGGGTGAAGCTGTCCGGGCTGGCGCGGCCACCCGACAGGACGTCGTCGCCGATACGCGAGGCGGCGTTCAGGCCCTCCTCGATGTCACCCTGTTCCAGCGCGACCTGGCCGCCGGACACCTCGGAGGCGTGGGCGGCCCAGACACCGGCGTAGCAGTCCGCCTGGAGCTCCATGGCGACCTGCCAGCGGTTGCCCTCGGCCTGGGAGGACTGGGCCTGCGCCTGGCGTACACGATCGGAGGTTCCGTCCAGCGTCTGGACGTGGTGGCCGACCTCGTGGGCGATGACATACGCCTGGGCGAAGTCGCCCGACGCCCCAAGCTGCTGGGACATGGTGTTCCAGAAGCTGAGGTCCAGATAGACCTGACGGTCCAGCGGACAATAGAAGGGCCCCATCGCCGCCTGGCCCATGCCGCAGGCCGTACCGGTGCCGCCCTCGTAGATCACGGTGCGCGGTTCTTCGTAGCCCTGGCGAAGCTGCGACCAGACGTCGGTGGTGTTGGTCAGTATGACCTCGACGAACTGACCGGCCGGGTCCTCGGGCGAGCCGATCTCGCCCTGGGCGCTGGATCCCTGACCCATGCCGAGGCCCGACGCGACCTGGGTCGTCAGGTTCGGGTCGATCCCGAAGACGAAATAACCGATGGCGGCCAGCACCATCACGCCCAGGCCACCGCCGGCGATGCCGCCTGCGCCCATGCCACGACGGTCATCAATGCCGCCGCCACGCCGTCCGCCCTGCCACCGCATCGCATCCCTCCCAGGATCCCGGTTCCATCAACCTTGGCCGAAACGCACGAAGCCGGCAACGGCTGCGTCAGTCGGGTCGGGTGCGGTCCAGAAACGCGTCCAGGCCCGACAGGCCGCGGTCCAGCGTCTCGCGCCGCTCGCGTGCGGCGAAGGGGTTCGGATCGACCAGGTCGGGATCGACCGGGCCGAGATAAATCGCCCCCGCCGATGGCGGGACAATCGCCGGGCCACGCTGGGCGCGGATGCCCGAGATCACGGATTCCGTCCGGCGCTGGTCGGCCTCGGCCTGCAGGTCGCGGAGTTCCAGCCCGGTGCGCCAGCGTTCACGCTCGAGCCGCAGACGCTCGGCCTGCCAGGCCGGATCGTCGGGCCGGGTGTGCCAAGGCTGGACCTGGGCCTCGGCGGCGCTGACGAACAGGGAGCTGCTCAGGGCAATGAGCGGGAGGACGCGCATGTCCAGATCATGGGGTCTGAAGCCTCAAGGACCAAGCGGAGCCGTGCGGCGGTCCCCACTCGCCACCTGTCGTCGGGACCTCTATACCCGCGCCCATGACCCTCAAGCCGCAACCGGGCCTCAAGCCCAACACCGCCGCCTTCGAAAACACCGCCCTGGTGAAGCCCACCGGTTTCCGGGAATACGACGCCCGCTGGGTGCTGAACGACGAAATCAACCTGCTGGGCATCCAGGCTCTGGGGCTAGGGCTGGGGACCTACATCCACGAGATCGGGGTGAAGCCCCGCATCGTGGTCGGGCACGACTTCCGGTCCTATTCGATCAACGTCAAACAGGCCCTGACACTGGGCCTGATGCAGGCCGGGTGCGAGGTGCTGGACATCGGCCTGGGCCTGTCGCCGATGGCCTATTTCGCCCAGTTCGCGCTGGAGGCTCCGTGCGTGGCCATGGTCACCGCCAGCCACAACGAGAACGGCTGGACCGGCGTGAAGATGGGCGCCCAGGCTCCCCTCACCTTCGGCCCCGACGAGATCGGCCGCCTGAAGGAGATCGTTCTCGGCGGCTTGGGCGTCGAGCGCGACGGCGGCAAGCTGGTCCGCATCGAAAACTTCCGCGACCAGTACATCGCCGAGGTCTCGGCCGGCGTGAAGCTCAGCCGTCCGATCAAGGTCATCGCCGCCTGCGGCAACGGCACCGCCGGCGCCTTCGCTCCTGACGCGCTCAGGGCCATGGGCGCCGAGGTGATCGAGATGGACTGCGACCTCGACTGGACCTTCCCCAAATACAATCCAAACCCCGAAGACCATCACATGCTCAAGGCCATGGCGGCCGCGGTGCGCGAGCAGGGCGCGGACGTCTGCCTCGGCTTCGACGGCGACGGCGACCGCTGCGGCGTGGTCGATGACACAGGCGAGGAAATCTACGCCGACAAGATCGGTCTGATGCTGGCCCGCGACCTCTCGGCCCTGCACCCGAACGCCACCTTCGTCGTCGATGTGAAGTCGACCGGCCTCTACAAGACCGACGAGGTCCTGAAGGCCAACGGCGCCGAGACGGTCTACTGGAAGACCGGCCACTCCTACATCAAGCGCAAGACGTCGGAGCTGAAGGCGCTAGCCGGCTTCGAGAAGTCGGGCCACTTCTTCTTCAACGCCCCGATCGGCCGCGGCTATGACGACGGCATCGTCGCCGCCGCCGCCATCCTGCAGATGCTGGACCGGAACCCCGGCAAGAAACTGAGCGAGCTCCGTCAGGCCCTGCCGCCGGCCTTCACCTCGGCGACGATGTCCCCGCACTGCGATGACGAGATCAAGTACGAGGTCCTAGCCCGCGTCGTGGCCGAATACGAGAAACTCGGGGCCGAGGGCGGCTCGATCCTGGGCCGCAGGATCGTCGAGGTCATCACCGTCAACGGCGCCCGCGTGCATCTGGAGGACGGCTCGTGGGTCCTGGTCCGCGCGTCCTCCAACAAGCCGGAACTGGTCGTGGTGGTCGAGAGCATGCGGTCCGCCGACGACATGCGCGCCCTGTTCCATGAAGAGGTGAAGCCGCGGCTGGCCCGTCACCCCGAGGTCGGGGCCTACAACCAGGAAATCTGACCGCGTGACCGTCGCGATCGTCGGGGCGGGGCTGTCGGGGAGCCTGCTGGCGGCCCTGCTGGCCGCGCGCGGCCGCGACTGCGTCCTGATCGAGCGGTCGGGTGTTTTCGGGCTGGGGCTGGCTTATTCGACCACCAACGACAGCCATCGGCTGAACGTCCGCTCCGGCCGGATGAGCGCGATCGCGGAGGAGCCGGATCACTTCATCGACTGGCTCGGGCGGACCGGCCACTGGGACGCCGACCCCAACGCCTTCGCGCCGCGCCGGGTCTACGGGCTGTACGTTCAGGACCTCCTGGACCAGGCGGAACGCAACGGCTCAGCTAGCATCGACAGGATCAACGACGAGGTCACCGCCATCACGGACGAGGGCGTGCGGCTGGCCGACGGTCGAAGCGTTCACGCCGACCAGATCGTTCTGGCGACGGGGAATCCGGTGCCCCGGAGCGCCGGCGCGCGGCCCGGCGTGGTCAATGACCCCTGGGCGTCCGATGCGCTCGATGCCATAGAGTCGAACGACGATGTGGTCATCCTCGGGTCGGGCCTGACGATGATCGATGTGGTGCTCGAACTGGAGGATCGCGGCTGGACCGGCCGGGCGACCGCCATTTCACGTCGCGGCCTGCTGCCCCGGCCCCATGATGCGGTGCAGGCCCATCCGGCGGATCGCCAGTCGCCCGAAGCGCCTCTCTCACGCCGGGTGAGGGCTTTTCGCGCTCGCGCCGCCGAGATCGGCTGGGGCGTGGCCATGGACGAGCTCCGCGCCGGCAACGCCGACCTCTGGGCCGCCCTGTCACCGTCCGAGCGGAGCCGCTTCCTGCGCCACCTCAGACCCTGGTGGGACGTGCACAGGCACCGCGTCGCCACTGACGTCGCCCGCCGCATCGAGGCCCTGATCGCGGCGGGGCGCCTTCAGGTCCGGGCGGGTCGCCTGGACCGGATCGATCCTGCGCCTGGCGGTGTGCTCGTCGCCTGGCGCCCCCGTGGCGAGGCGGTCACCCAAACCATCCAGGCCCGCGCCCTCATCGACTGCACCGGCCCCGGCGTCGACCCCGCCCGCGCCGATGACGCCCTGACCCGTCAGCTGCTGGCCACCGGCCAGGCCCGGCCTGACCCGCTCCATCTCGGCCTCGATGTGGATGGCGACGGACGCCTGCTGTCCTCTGACGGCACGCCGTCGGACCGGATCACGGTGCTGGGCCCGCCCAGCCGGGCCGCCTTCTGGGAAATCATCGCCGTACCGGACATCCGTCAGCGGGCGCTGGATCTGGCCGGGCGGCTCGTCCCGCAACCTTAACAAGCGACCTCCGTTCTTCCCGCCACAGGGGATTTGGGAGTCGTTTCATGATCGTCCGTTCGCGCCTGCTCGTATTCGCCGCCGCAGGCCTCTCCGCCGGGGCGCTCAGCGCCCTGCCCAGCCCCGCCTCTGCGCAAAGCGCCCCACTCGGCAGCTATGCCGCCAGTTGCTCGGTCGAGAGCTCAAGTGGCGGCTGGCTGTCCGGCTATTGCCGCACGGACGACGGCGGCCGCCGCTGGAGTTCTATCCGATACGTCGATTGCCGGGGCGATATCTCGAACCGCAACGGCGTCCTCTCTTGCAGGGGCTCGACCGCGTCCGAGGGACCCTACTATCCGCCCGAGTCCGGCGGCGTGGGCGGCGGCCAGAGCATCGTGGAGGCGATCGCCGGGGCCATTCTGGGCCAGGTGCTGGGTGTTCCGTCGGGCGGAGACCTGTATCAGGACGGCTATCGCTATCCGTCCTACGGGCAGAGCGGCTACGGCGATCCCCGTTACGACCCGCGGTATGGCCAATACGGCTGGGGCTATGGCCGCGACCGCCAGTGGGTGCCGATCATCGACCGGAGCGACTGGTTCGAACGCCGCATCGACACGGGCCGCCGGCAGGGCCGCCTGACCGACCGCGAGGTCGAGAGCCTGCGTACCGAGTTCCGCCGCCTGGTCGACCTCGAGCGGGACTATGGCCGTGGCGGGTTGAGCACGAGCGAGCGGATCGACCTCGACCGGCGGTTCGACCAGCTGGCGGCGCGCATCCGGATCGAGCGCCGTGACGACGATGGCTGGGGCGGCGGCGACTGGCGCTCCATTTCGGAGCGGCGGCAGGATTTCGAACGGGCGCTGGACATCGGGATACGCGCCGGTCGCCTGACCCGTAACGAGGCCAACTGGCTGCGGGGCGACTTCGAAGCCCTGATCCGTCAGGAGACGGAGTATCGCCGCGACGGCCTGGACCGTTACGAGCGCCAGTCTCTCGACAGCCGTTACGACGACCTCCTCCTGCGGACGGGGTCCGACGCCGGGACGGGAGGCTGGATCCCGATCTCGTCGCGGGCCGGCGAGCTGGAGCGGGCCATCGACGAGGGGCGCCGCAATGGCCGGCTGAGCCGTAATCAGGCCGAGCGCCTGCGCACCGAGCTGAACGATCTGCTCCGCCAGGAGATCGACTACGGCCGCGACGGGCTTTCGGACTGGGAGCGTCAGGACCTGGACCGCCGCTTCGCCGACCTGTCCGTGCGCGCCGGCGGCTCGACCGGCGGCGGCTACCCGCCGCCCTCGGGGTCGGACTGGCCGGTCGCATCCCAGCGCAGCACGCTTCAGGTCCGGATCGACAGCGCCGAACGCTCGGGCCGGATCAGCCGGTCGGAGGCGACACGCCTGCGCACCGAACTCGATGACCTTCTGCGGCTCGAGGAAGGCTATGCGTCGGATGGACTGTCCGAACCGGAGCGCTCTTACCTCCGCTACCGGATCGATGCCCTGACGGCGCTCGTGCCCCGCTAGGTCAGCCGGCGGCCTTCACGGCCTGGCTGATGTCGGCGACGACCTGGCGCACCAGCGTCTCGTCGTCGCCCTCAGCCATGACGCGGATCAGAGGCTCGGTGCCGGATGCGCGCACGACGATGCGGCCCGTCGCGCCCAACCGCGCCTCAGCGTCGGCCATGGCGGCCTTCACGGCAGGGTCGTTCAGGGGCTTGCCGCCCTTGTGGCGCACGTTCTGGAGCAGCTGGGGCACGGGTTCGAACTGGCGCGCCAGCTCGCTCATCGGCCGGCCGGAATCGGCCAGGACCGCCAGCACCTGCAGGGCGGCCATCAGGCCGTCGCCGGTTGTCGCGTGATCCTTGAGAATTATGTGGCCGGACTGTTCGCCGCCGATGTTGAAGCCGCCCTGCTTCATCCGCTCCATGACGTAACGGTCGCCGACCCGGGTGCGCTCCAGCGTCAGGCCCTCGGCCTGCAGACGGCGCTCAAGCCCGAGATTGGACATGACTGTGGCGACGATGCCCCCGCCTGTCAGGCGGTCACGGCGGCGCCAGTCCAGGCCGATCAGGGCCATGATCTGATCGCCGTCGACCACGCGCCCGTTCTCGTCGGTGATGATCACGCGGTCGGCGTCGCCATCGAGAGCGATACCGATGTGCGCCCCGTGGCGGCGAACGGCCGCCGAGACGTTCTCGGGATGGGTCGAACCGCAGTCCGCATTGATATTGAGCCCGTTGGGTTCGACGCCCACGGCGAAGACCTCGGCGCCGAGTTCATAGAGGGCCGTGGGGGCGACCTGGTAGGCCGCGCCATTGGCGCAATCCACGGCGATGCGCAGACCCTTCAGGCTGAGCCGCTTGGGGAAGACCGCCTTGACGATCTCGACGTAGCGATGCCGGGCGTCGTCGATGCGCTTCACGCGCCCGAGCTGGGGCGAATCCGCCAGGCCGTTCTGCAGGTCCTCCTGCATCAGGCGTTCGATCTCGAGCTCGATCTCGTCCGATAGCTTGTAGCCGTCAGGCCCGAAAAGCTTGATGCCGTTATCAGCGTAGTCGTTGTGCGAAGCCGAGATCATGACGCCCAGGTCGGCGCGCATGGAGCGGGTCATCATGGCCACGCCCGGCGTCGGCACCGGACCGAAGGTCCGCACGTCCATACCCACGGATGCGAAGCCCGCGACGAGGGCCGGCTCGATCATGTAGCCGGACAGGCGCGTATCCTTGCCGATGACTACCAGGTGGCGGCGGTCGTCCTGTGACATGAACAGCTTGCCGGCCGCGAGACCCACCCTCAAGGCGACCTCAGCGGTCATGGGGTGGGCGTTGGCCTTGCCGCGAATGCCGTCGGTTCCGAAATAGGCGCGTTCAGTCATGGCCCCTTCAACCCTCTGACCGCCGCAAAGTCGAGAAACTTCGCGCAACCGAGTTTTACACTTCGTCGAAACGGCTGGTGTTATGCGCGGTTCTCCTCCAATCCACGTCCCAGCTTCCCGGAGAGCGCATCATGTGCGGCATCATCGGCGTCACCGGCAATGGGCCGGTCACCCCCCGACTGATCGACAGCCTCAAGCGGCTGGAGTACCGCGGCTACGATTCCGCCGGCGTGGCGGCGGTCGTCGGCGGCGTGGTCGAGCGGCGTCGGGCGCAGGGCAAGATCCGCAATCTGGAAGCCGTCCTGATGGACGAGCCGCTCAAGGCCACCGTCGGCATCGGGCATACACGCTGGGCGACCCACGGCGCGCCCACGACGGCCAACGCCCACCCGCACAAGGCCGGCCGCGTGACCCTGGTCCACAATGGCATCATCGAGAACTTCGCCGAGCTTAAGGCCGAACTGGCCCGTGAAGGCCACGTCTTCGAGAGCCAGACCGACACGGAGGTCGTCGCCCACCTGCTGGACCGCGAACTGGGCCAGTCGAACGATCCGATCGTCGCCTTCAAGCGCGTGCTCGATCGGCTGACCGGCGCCTATGCGCTGGCGGTGCTGGTCGATGGCCAGGACGAGTTGATCCTGGGCGCCCGGCGCGGCAGCCCGCTGGTCGTCGGCTGGGGCGAAGACGAGATGTATCTCGGCTCCGATGCGCTGGCTGTCGGCCCCTTCACCCAGAAAATCTCCTACCTGGAGGAAGGCGATTATGTCGCGGTGACGCGGTCCGGCGCGCGGATGTTCGACGTGACCGGCTCGGAGGTCGAGCGGCCGATCGTGCAGGTCTCGGCGTCGTCGGCCCTGGTTGAAAAGGGCGCCTACCGGCACTTCATGGAGAAGGAAATCCATGAACAGCCAGACAGCGTTCAGCACACCCTGTCTGAGTACCTCGATTTCGTTTCGGCCAAGGCCAAGCCCAACGCCGTGGATTTCGCCGCGATCGAGCGGGTCCAGGTCGTGGCCTGCGGCACCGCCTTCTACGCCGCCCAGATCGGGCGTTACGCCTTCGAGCGGCTGGCGGGCCTGCCGTGCGACGTCGAGATCGCGTCGGAGTTCCGCTATCGCCAGCCGGCGGTCTCGACCTCGACCCTCGCGGTGGCGGTCAGCCAGTCGGGCGAGACGGCCGATACGCTCGCCAGCCTGACCTGGTGCAAGGGCCAGGGCCTGAAGACGGCTGCGCTGGTGAATGTCCACTCCTCGTCCATGGCGCGCGAGGCCGAGGTCCTGTGGCCGACGCATGCGGGCCCCGAGATCGGCGTGGCCTCGACCAAGGCTTTCACCGCTCAGGTCGCAGCGCTGCTGGCGCTCGCCGTCTCGGCGGGCGTGGCGCGTGGGCGGATCGATGCGGCCCGCGAGGCCGAACTGGTGAAGGCGCTGTTCGAGGCGCCGCGCCTGATCGCGGAGGCGCTCAGCATGGACGAGGACATCCGCACGGTGGTCCAGGATCTGGCCAAGGCCACCGACGTCCTGTTCCTGGGGCGCGGCTCAATGTTCCCGCTGGCGATGGAAGGCGCGCTGAAGCTCAAGGAGATCAGCTACATCCACGCCGAGGGCTATGCCGCCGGCGAGCTGAAGCACG
>CAMLNT010000029.1 GCA_946481425.1 uncultured Brevundimonas sp. | reverse complement strand
TCGCGGGTCATCTCGATCAGATCGGCCAGTTTCAGCACGCCGCCCGCGCGGGTCTTGAAGGGCTTGCCGTCCGGACCATTCATGGTGCCGAAGCCGAGGTGCTCCAGCTGTCCAGGCTCCGCGTAACCGGCGAGGTAGGCGGCGCGGAACACCTGCTCGAAATGGTCGGCTTGGCGCTGATCCACGACATAGAGGACCAGGTCGAAATCCTGCTCGTTTCGGCGGTCCACGATGGTCGCCAGATCGGTCGTCCCGTACATGGCCGAACCTTCGGACGAAATCACCAGCAGGGGATCCGGGCTCGGCACGGTGACGACGGCGCCGTCGGCCAGCTTCTTGGTTTTCGTTTCGCCCTCTCTGGCGACGTGGACGACGCGGGCGCCCTGGTCGTCGACCAGCAGGCCCATGGTCTCAAGCCGCTCGACCATGCCCGGGATCAGGGGATCGGCGTCGGCCTCGCCCTTCCAGAGGTCGAAGGTCACGCCCAGGGCGCCGAAGTCGCGCTGCAGCGCCGCCATGGAGACGTCGTGCATGTGCTTCCAAAGGGCGCGGTAGCCGGGCCGGCCGGCCTGTAACTCAGCCGTGGTCTTGCGGGCGCGGTCGCGGAAGGCGGTGTCTTCCTTGGCGCGCGCGGCGGCAGCCGGGTACAGGCGCTCAAGGTCCTCCAGCGAGACGGGGCTCTCGGACGGGAAAGGACCGTCGCCCTGGAATTCGCCGGCCTTGCCCTCGTCCTCAAGGGCCGCGATCAGCAGCCCCATCTGGAAGCCCCAGTCGCCGAAGTGCGCATCGCCCCACACGGTGTCGCCCCGGAAGCGGAACAGGCGCTTCAGGCTCTCGCCGATGATGGAAGACCGCAGGTGGCCGACGTGCATCGGCTTGGCGACGTTGGGGCCGCCGTAGTCGATCACCACGCGACGCGGCTCGGCCACGAGCGAGGCTCCAGCCAGGGGACTGGCGGACACATCGGCGGCGCGCTCGTTGAGGGCCGCATCCGAGACGCGCAGATTGATGAAGCCCGGACCTGCGATCTCGACCGAGGCGATCTCGGGGCGCCCCTCAAGATGCGCCGCAATCTTCGTCGCCAGCTCGCGCGGATTTGCTTTGGCCTGCTTGGCGGCGGCCAGGGCGCCGTTCGACTGGAAATCGGCCAGGTCAGGCCGGTCAGACGGCGAAACACGCGCCAGATCGACAGGCAGGCCTTCGGCGGCGAAGGCGGCCTCGACCGCTTCGCCCAGCCGGGTCTTCAGGTCGCTCATTGGTCGGACGGCGCGCCCGCGTTAATCCGGAAGCGCGAGCCGTTGCGGTTGAACGCGGCCATCTCCGGCGTGACCTCAAAGCCTATCAGGACTTCGAAGTTGGCGCCCGAGACTGCGATGTCGGCGCGA
Organism: uncultured Brevundimonas sp.; assembly: GCA_946481425.1. The sequence goes on along the minus strand of CAMLNT010000029.1, from coordinate 15,283 downwards.
GGAATGGTCAAATTGCGGATCTGTTCGGTCACATAGACCCGGTCACCGCCTTCGAAGTCGACCGGCAGGTCGAAATATTCCTTGGCCAGGATGGCCGAGTTCCGCTCGGTCACCGCGATCCAGTAGCGGTAGGTGCGCTGTCCGCTTTCGGCCTGGGGGCCTCGGCCGAGCTGGAACAGGATGTTCATGTCGATCGAGATCGGATCGGACTCGCGATAGGTGCACTCGGCCTCTACGCCTTCGATCTCGCCGGTGTAGCCGACGGCCGAATAGGCCTGCTGGCCGCCTTCGAACTCCACGTAGCGGGCCGCGTCATACAGGATGCGCACGAAGGGGCAGGGGCCGGCGTTGGGACGGTCCCGCAGAGGCGCCGGAGTCGCATTGAACTCCTCTTCGCGGCGCTCCCGTTCGGCCTGCTCCCGCTCGCGCTCGCGATCACCGTCGCGCGACTGGGCCATGGCCGGGGCGGAAACCGACAGCGCAATGGCCGAAGCAAGAAGACTCAGGAGCAGACGACGCATGAAGAACCTGACTTGAGGCGAGCGAACGGTATCGCCGGACGACGAGGCCGCGACGCTTGCGCGTGATAGCGGCTAATCCGAGGCGCCGCAACGCGATGCGCGGCTGGCGCGACAGGCTCAGTCGGACTACCTAGGCCCGGTGAGCATCTCCGTGACCCCGCCTCGTCCCCTCAAGGTCCGTCTGGCCACGCCGCGCGGCTTCTGTGCGGGCGTCGATCGGGCCATCCAGATCGTCGAGCGCGCGCTCGAGAAGTACGGTGCGCCGGTCTATGTGCGGCACGAGATCGTGCACAACCGCCATGTCGTCGACCGGCTGCGGGCGCTGGGCGCGGTGTTTGTCGAGGAGCTGGACGAATGCCCGGCTGACCGTCCAGTCGTCTTTTCGGCCCATGGCGTGCCCAAGTCGGTCCCGACCGAGGCGAAGAGCCGCAACCTGTTCTTCCTGGATGCGACCTGCCCGCTGGTGTCGAAAGTCCATGTGGAGGCCGAGCGCCATTTCGCAGCCGGGCGCCAGATCGTCCTGATCGGCCACGCGGGCCATCCGGAGGTCGAGGGCACCATGGGCCAACTGCCCGATGGGGCGGTTACCCTCCTCGAGACACCCGCCGACGCCGAACGCTTCGAGCCGCGCGATCCGTCGAGCCTGGCCTATGTGACCCAGACCACCCTGTCGCTGGACGACACCGCGGCGATCATCGGGGTGCTGAAGCGGCGGTTCCCCGGCCTGCCGGACCCGCACAAGGAAGACATCTGTTACGCCACCACCAATCGGCAGGAGGCGGTCAAACGCGTCGCCGCTGACTGCGATCTGGTGCTGGTGGTCGGCTCTCCGAACTCGTCCAACTCCGTGCGCCTCGTTGAGGTCGCGCGACGGGCGGGCGCGAAGGCCGCCCGGCTGGTCGATGACGCCTCGGCGGTCGACTGGGCCTGGTTCGAGGGCGTGTCCACGGTTGGGATCACCGCCGGCGCCTCCGCGCCCGAGCCCCTGATCGAGGCGCTGGTCGCCGCCATCGCCGACCGCTTCGACGCCGAAGTGACCGAGGATTCCGGCGAGCGTGAGACCGTGACTTTCAAGCTTCCCCGCGTCCTGGCCGAAGCCTGATCTTGCCCCAGGTCACGATCCACACTGACGGCGCCTGCAAGGGCAATCCGGGCCGCGGCGGGTGGGGCGCGATCCTGCAGTCGGGGCCGCACGAAAAGGAGCTCTGGGGCGGCGAGCGGGAAACCACGAACAACCGCATGGAGCTCATGGGCGCGATCATGGCGCTCGAAGCGCTGAAGGGGCCTTCGGAGGTCACGCTAGTCACCGACAGCAAATATGTGATGCACGGCATCACCGAATGGATCGGCGGCTGGAAGGCGCGCGGCTGGAAGACCGCCGACAAGAAGCCGGTCAAGAACGAGGACCTGTGGCGCCGCCTCGACCAGGCCCGCGCGCGGCACAAGGTCACCTGGAAATGGGTCAAGGGCCACGATGGCCACGACTTGAACGAACGCGCCGATCAACTGGCCAACCGGGGGATCGAGGAACTGGCCGGCTAGACGCCGTCCATCCAGGGCGGCGCGGGCATCGAGCGGTGGGCTGCCGCCAGCACGTTTGACCATTGCTGGCCTAGGTGGACGAAGTAGGGATCGTCCGCTTCCAGCCGGCGCGTATGCATCTCGAGCTCATCGCGTCGGACCAGCATCAGGTCGAACGGCCCGCCCACCGCGATGTTGGATCGCATGGTCGAGTCGAACGAGATCAGGCCCAGCTTCACCGCCTCGGCCAAGGGGGTGTCGGTCTTGAGCGCCCGGTCCAGGATCGGCTTGCCGTACTTGAACTCGCCGATCTGCAGGAACGGGGTGTCGGCGCCGCACTCGATGAAGTTGCCCTGGCTGTAGATCAGGTAGAGCTTGAGCGGCCCCCCCTCGATCTGGCCGCCGAGCAGCATGGAGGCGGAGACGTTCAGGCTGTCTGCCTGCATGGCCGGCGCCATCTCGCGACGCACTTCGCGCAGGGCGTGGCCCAGCAGCTGGGCGCAGCGGAACATCGAGCCGGCCGTCTCCAGCGTCTCGGCGTGATCCTCGGCGGGAAGCTGGATGCCTTCCTGAACCAGAGTCAGGGCGGTCTGGGTGAGGGACAGGTTGCCTGCGGTGGCGACGGCCAGCACACGCTCGCCAGGCCGGTTCACCAGATGAAGTTTCTTGTAGGAGGAGACGTTGTCGACGCCGGCATTGGTGCGCGTGTCGGCGATCATCGCCAGACCGTCATCCACCAGCATTCCTACGCAATACGTCATAAAGGCGTCGCGCCCTCGTCGTCCCCGCCTGCAAGGCCTATCTGATTCTGGTTAACTGTCTCACGCCTGTTGCTGATGCTGGGCGTTCCAGACGTGCAATTTGACGGCCATCTTCTCCCCGGACCCGCCGTAGTTGGCCCCGCGCACCGGCGCCGCCCCGAGATAGTCCGGCGCGGCGGCCACCCGGATGTAGCGGTCTGTTGGGCAGATGCCGTTGGCCGGGTCGAATCCGACCCATCCCAGACCCTCAATCCAGGCCTCCGCCCAAGCGTGGGCGGCCTCCTGGTCTATCCGGTCGGTCCGCATCAGATGGCCTGAAACGTAGCGCGCCGGCACTCCCGTCGCCCGCGCGCATGCAATGAACAGGTGAGCGTGGTCCTGACAGACCCCCCGTCCGAGCTTGAGGATGTCCTCAGCGGTATGAGAGGGCGTGGTGACCCCGATTTCGAACGCCACCGCGGAATGGATGGCGGCCATCAGGCGGTGCATCCGGTCGAGGGCCGGATGGGCCGAGAACTCGGTGGCGAAGATGTTGATCAGACGGCCTGCGCGCGTCAGTTCGGTCGGTCTGAGATAGACCATCGGCGGCAGCCGTTCGATCTCTCCGGTCAGGATCCCGCCGGTGTCCGAGGTCTGAGCCTCGCCTGAGACGCGGACCGTCAGGTTCTGGACCGGGGCTTCGGTATAGAGGGTGTGGACGATGTTGCCGAAGGCGTCCTCGGACTGGTGCAGGCGGGTGTCGACATCGGTGTCGATGCGCCAGTGGGAGATGCGCTGGCCCTCGTTCGAGCGTGGGGTCAGCCGCAGCACCTGGATGATGAACCGGGCGCGGCGCTCGTAGGAATAGGTGGTCGCATGGTCGACGCGGATTTGCATGGCGTCAGGTCAGGTACTGTTCGGTTATCGCCTGCCCCAGCCGGTTGTTTTCGGCGAGGAAGGCCAGGATGTATTCGTGCAGGCCGCCCTGAAAGATACGGCGCATGGTCTCGCCTTCGAACTGCTGAAGGCGTGAAAGGGCGACTCTCTGCGCCGGTCCGGTGCGGCCGTAGCCGGCGGCCAGCTGATCGAGATAGTGAACCATCGACGCCTGGCAGCTAGCCAGCGAACGCGGCATCTGGCGGTTCAGGACCATCAGATCCGCGACAAGCCATGGCTTGACCGAGTCCCGATAGACCCAGCGATAGGCGGTCAGGGCCGAGACCTCGCGCAGCAGGGTCGTCCATTGGAAGTAGTCGAACTGTCCGCCGACGCGTTCGCCCTCGGGCAGGAGCAGGTGGTATTTCACATCCAGCAGGCGGGCGGTGTTGTCCGCGCGTTCCAGCGCGGCGCCGAGCATCAGGAACCAGTAGCTGTCGTTTCTCAGCATGGTCCGTGACGTGGCGCCCTCGACCACGAGGGTCACGCCCTTAACCCACTCCAGGAAGCGGGAGAAATCGTCGCGCCGCGTAGGCCGCCCCTGTTCCGCCAGTCCGTTCCAGGCGCCGTTTATGGCTTCCCAGACCTCGACCGTCAGCGCCGTGCGCACCGAGCGGGCGTTGGTTCGGGCCCGGGTCAGGCAAGCATGGATCGACGAAGGATTGTCCGGGGCGAAAGCCAGATATTCACGCACGGCCCGTTCAGTTGGCTGGCGGTCGCCCAGCGCACCACGGGCGCCCGCCGACGCCAGGGCGCCGGCCCAGACCTGGGCCTCGGCCTTTTCGCGGGCCGGGATGGAGTCCAGCCGGAAGGCAGCGTCGAGGATGCGCGCGAGAAAGTCAGCCCGCTCCAGATAGCGGCCTGTCCAGTATAGGCTGTCGGCTGTGCGGCTAAGCATCCAGCACCCAGGTGTCCTTGGTCCCGCCGCCTTGGCTGGAGTTTACCACCAGCGAGCCGGGCTTGAGAGCCACGCGCGTCAGCCCGCCTGGAGCCACCCGCACGCCGTCCGGGCTGGAAAGCACAAAGGGGCGCAGATCGATGTGACGGCTCGCCATCTCGCCGTTCCCATCGAGCGTCGGCGCCGTCGAGAGGGCCAAGGTCGGCTGGGCGATGAAGTCATCCGGGTCGCCGAGCAGCTTCTTGCGAAACGTCTCAAGCTCGGTCTTGGACGCCGCCGGCCCTACCAGCATCCCATAGCCGCCTGAACCACCCACTTCCTTGACCACCAGTTCGTCGAGATGATCGAGGACGTATTTCAGCGAATCCTTTTCCCGGCATCGCCAGGTCGGCACGTTCTTGAGGATCGGCTCCTCCCCGGTGAAGAAGCGGATGATCTCGGGGATGTAGGTATAAACCGCCTTGTCGTCGGCGACCCCAGTTCCGATCGCATTGGTCAGGGTGACGTTGCCTGCCTGATAGGCGGTCAGCAGCCCTGGCGGGCCCAGCGTCGAATCTGGCCGGAAGGCCAGCGGATCCAGGAAATCATCGTCGACCCGGCGATAGACGACGTCGACCTGCCGAGGTCCCTGCGTCGTGCGCATGAAGACGCGGTCGTCATCCACGAACAGGTCAGACCCCTCGACCAGTTCGACGCCCAGCTTGTCCGCCAGGAACGAGTGCTCGTAATAGGCCGAGTTGAACGAGCCGGGCGTGAGGATGACGATTGTCGGATCGCGGCCCGCGGTCGCCGGCGCCGACGCCCTGAGCGCGGCCAGCAGCATGTCCGCATAAGTCTCGACCGGGCGCACGGCGTATTCCGCGAACAGGTCGGGGAACAGCCGCATCATCATTTCGCGGTTCTCGAGCATGTAGGACACGCCCGACGGCGTGCGCACATTGTCCTCAAGGACGAAGAACCCATCCGACCCGGTGCGCACGAGGTCCACGCCCGCGATATGGACATAGACGCCGCCCGGCGGCTTGCGGCCCTGCATTTCCGGCCGGTACGCGCTGTTGGTCAGAACCAGCTCCGGCGGAATGATCCCGGCCTTGAGGCATTCCTGGGCGCCATAGACGTCAGCGATGAAGGCGTTGATCGCCGACACACGCTGTATCAGTCCGGCCTCGAGGCCGGCCCATTCGTCCGCACCTATGATGCGCGGGACGACGTCGAAGGGAATCAGCCGCTCATTGGATTCGGCGTCGCCATAGACGGCGAAGGTGATGCCCATCCGGCGAAAGAAAAGTTCGGCCTGTTTGGAGCGCGCCTGCAGCAAACCCGGAGGTGCTTCAGCCAGCCAGCGCGCCAGCGTGGCGTAGCTTTCCCTGACTTCGCCGGGCGGGCCATCGCCTGCCATTTCATCAAACGCCATCGGCAATGCTGACGATAGCGCGGCTTGGAAAGCAAGGCGTTTTTGCGACTGCGAAGCCTCGCCGAAGGGCTTGCGGGCCTATTCGTCGCGCCGGCGCTGGTTGGGCGGCAAGTCTTCCTCGCTGCCCGGCAGGCGCTGGCGACCCACCGTGCCGAGAATCTGCTCGAGCGCCGTAAGTTCGCGGCCGCGCGTCGGCGTTTCCCGCTCGTTGTAGGCCACCTCAATGCTGTCATCGAGGTCGAGGTTCTCGACCGACAGGACCCGCCCCGACGTCTCGTCGAAGGTGATCTGGGTCACCGAGCGCTGCGTCACCTCGGGAAGGTTGAAGGTGTATTTGGCCGTCGTCTGGGAAACGTAGAACCAAACGGCGTCCGGCTCGAACGTCGAAACGGCCGACGGCGTGCCGAGGCGGGCGCGAACGGTGTCGCGGGTGTCGGTGCCGACGACGATGTCCGACGGCTGGACATCGACGGCCTGAAAGCCGTGGCGGGCCACCTGGGGCGCACAGGCGCTGGCGACGAGCGCGATCGAGGCCAGGGCGGCGACGCGGAGCGAAACGGACATACGGGTTTCCGGAAAGACTGCGGCCTTTGACCTAACGCGCGTGGAGGATTAGTTCAACGCCAAGACCGAAATGGGGCGAATACGCTTGCTTGAACGCCTTTTCAGGCCCCGCCAGGCGCGTGTCGCCGGCGAGGCCCTCTATGCCGGACTGGTCGATCAGGCCCGGCGGCCCGAACTCTACCGCGACCTGGGCGTCGCCGACCGCATCGATGCGCGCTTCGAACTGTACGTGCTGCATCTTTCCCTGCTGCTGGCGCGGCTGAAGGGCGAGGGCGAGGCCGCGTCCGAAACCGGCCAGGCCGTCTTCGACGCCTTCGTGGGCGCGCTCGATGATTCCCTGCGGGAGCTGGGGGTCGGTGACCTGTCGGTCGCCAAGAAAATGCGAAAGCTGGGAGAGGCGGTCTACGGCCGGGTCGTCGGCTATCAGAATGCGCTCGCAGCCGGGGATACGGTCGAACTCTCGGGCCTGCTGGCCCGGGCCGTCTATGCCGAAGAAGAAGCGGACGAAGTGTCCAACGGACTGGCCGCCTATGCCGTTTCGACCCACGAGTCGCTCAGGAGCCTACGCATCGAAGACATCCTGCGTGGCCGCCTGACCTGGCCGGAGATCAAGCCATGACCGAATCGCCGCCATGGTCGGATCGCCTTCGCCTCGATCAGATTGGGCAAGGCGTCAGCCGCCGGCTGGAAGCCGGTCCGGCTGAGCGCGCGCGGATCGCCGCAGCGCTCGATCTCGCGTCGCTCGATGCTCTGAGCGCTGCCGTCGACATCAAGCCCTCGGGGATCGGCTGGCGGCTTTCGGGACGGCTCGCGGCCGATGTCGTCCAGACCTGCGGCGTCACGCTGGAGCCGTTGCCCAGCCATATCGAAGTGGACTTCGAGGTCGACGTGGCCGACGCTGCCAAGGTCGAGGCGCCGGCAAGGGAATTCGAGGCCGATCTCGAAACGCCCGACGGCCCCGACCTGATTGAGGACGGCGGCGTCGACCTGGCCGCCTATGTCGTCGAGCACCTGTCGCTCGAGCTCGATCCGTGGCCGCGAAAGCCCGGCGCGGTGTTCGAGGCGCCGCAGGGACCGGCGGAGCCATCGCCCTTCGATGTGCTGCGGGACCTCAAGCCGAAAGGGTGACCGCGCGTCAGGATTTCTGAACACGCGGCTTGCATCAGCGGGGCCGAACGCTATCGTCCGGCCTCTTTTTCCAGCCTGTGCGCGGCTCCCCGCGGCGCGAGGCGGAGGCGATCCGAAACGTGCCTTCCCAAACCGTACTTTCCATCGACGCCATGGGCGGGGACCACGGTCCGCCCGTAACCGTCGCGGGCGTTGAAGCCTTTCTGAAACAGCATGGCGCCGGACGGGCCCGCTTCATCCTGCATGGGGATCAGGCGGCGATCGAGGCCCAGCTGTTGCGCTGCCCGTTGGCCAGGGCCGCTTGTGAGGTGCGCCATACCGATCTTGTCATCGCGATGGACGAGAAGCCCGCTGTCGCGCTGCGCCGCGGCAAGGGATCCAGCCTCTGGAACGCCATTCAGTCGGTGAAGTCCGGCGAAGCGTCAGCCGTCGTGTCGGCCGGCAACACCGGCGCCCTGATGGCCCTGTCCAAGCTGATCCTGCGTATGTCGGCGCCTGGGTTGGATCGGCCGGCCATCGTAGCCAGCTGGCCGACCATCAAGGGCGGGCATACGGCGTTTCTCGATGTCGGCGCCAATGTTTCATCCGACGCCAAGCAACTGGTGGAATTCGCCATCATGGGCGAGGCCTTCCACCGGGCCGTCCATCACGTCGAAAAGCCCACCATCGGCCTGCTGAACGTCGGCTCCGAAGAAATGAAGGGCCACGACGAGGTGCGTGAGGCGGCAGCCATGCTGCGCTCCGGCCAGTTTGACCTGGACTACAAGGGCTTCGTCGAGGGCGACGATCTGTCCAAGGGCGTGGTCGACGTCGTCGTGACCGACGGCTTCACCGGCAATATCGCGCTCAAGACCGCCGAGGGCGTTGCCCGCTTCATCTCCGGCCTGATGAAAGATGCGCTGCTGTCCTCACCGCTCTCGCGGGTCGGGGCCATGCTGGCCTATGGGGCGCTCAAGGCCATGCGCCGGCGCATTGATCCAAACTCCATCAATGGCGGCCCGCTGCTGGGGCTGAACGGGCTGGTCATCAAGAGCCACGGGGGCGCGGACGCGCGCGGGTTCAACTCGGCGATCCGGGTCGGCCTCGACCTCGCCGAAAGCGACTATATGACCAAGGTGGCCGAGAACATGGCCCGGCTCGACCACGTGGCGCCGTGTGACGCCGAGACGGAGACGGCCCAGTGAGCGTAACCCGTAGCGCCATCACCGGCGTCGGCGCCTACCTGCCTCAGGAAGTCGTGACCAACGCCGACCTCTCGACGGTGGTGGATACGTCCGACGAATGGATTCGCGAGCGGACTGGGATCAGCGAACGCCGTCGCGCTGCGCCCGACCAGCCCACCAGCGACCTGGCGGTGGAAGCCGCGAAGAAGGCCCTGATCGCGGCCGGCCGCGAGGCTTCGGACGTTGATCTGATCATCGTGGCCACTACCACGCCTGACCTGACCTTCCCGGCCACGGCCTCGATCGTCCAGCGCAAGCTGGGGACCGGCGTCGGCATCGCCTTCGACGTCCAGGCCGTCTGTTCGGGCTTCGTCTACGCGCTCTCTGTCGCCGACGGTTTCGTGGCGCGGGGCATGTCGAAATGCGCGCTGGTCATCGGCGCCGAGGAAATGACCAAGCTGATGGACTGGACCGACCGCGGCACTTGCGTGCTGTTCGGCGACGGGGCCGGCGCGGTGGTGGTCGAGCCGATCGAAGGGCAGGGGACAACGGCGGATCGCGGCCTGCTGGGCTTCGCCTTGCGCTGCGATGGGACCAAGACCGATCTGCTCTACGTCGACGGCGGGCCGTCGACGAATGGCCAGGTCGGCCATCTGCGGATGGCGGGCAACCAGGTCTTCAAGCACGCGGTCATCAACATTTCCGAGGCCATCGAGGCCGCCTGCGCTCAGGCCGGTGTCACGATTCCGGAAGTCGACTGGTTCGTGCCGCACCAGGCCAACCAGCGCATTATTCGCGGCGTCGGTGATCGTCTGGGCCTGGATGAGAACAAGGTCGTCTCGACGGTGGCGATCCATGCCAACACCTCGGCCGCCTCCATCCCGCTGGCTCTGAGCGCGGCCATCGATGACGGGCGGATCAAGGAGGGCGATCTGGTCCTGCTGGAGGCGATGGGCGGCGGCCTGACCTGGGGCGCCTGTGCGATTCGCATGTGACGGGAAAACGGCCCTTTCGTTAACGTCTGGCTTCGCGTAACACATTGGTTGTGTTCAGACGCCTGTGAGGGAGGGTCTCGGGGATGACGGGCAAGACGGTGACGCGGGCTGATCTGTCGGAGGCCCTGCACGAAGAGGTCGGCCTGTCGCGACAAGAATGCGCGGGCCTCGTTGAACGCGTGCTCGAGATGATCGTCGAAACCCTCGAACGGGGCGAAACCGTGAAGCTTTCGGGCTTTGGGGTCTTTACTGTCCGCTCCAAGAACGCCCGCATGGGTCGCAACCCCAAGACGGGTGAACCGGCTGCGATCGTTCCACGCCGAGTCATCAGTTTCCGGGCCTCGCAGATCATGAAGGCCAAGGTCGACGGCCTCGACGCGTGAGCAAGAGCGCCGAGGCCTTCCGCACCATCTCGGAAGCGTCCGAAGAGCTGGGCGTGCCCCAGCATGTGCTGCGCTTCTGGGAGACCAAGTTCGCCTTCATCAAGCCGATGAAGCGCGCGGGCGGGCGGCGTCTCTACCGGCCGGCCGATATCGCGGTCCTCAGAGGGGTAAAGCGTCTTCTGCATGATGAGGGCCTGACCATCCGGGGCGTGCAGAAGCTGCATCGCCAGTCCGGTATGGCGCGTATCACTGGTGACGTCGAACCGGCTGCGGAAGCCGTCGAGGCGGCAGTGTTCGAGGCTCCGCGCCCCGCGGCGGATACGGTTCGGTTGCGCGCCGTGCTGGCCGCGGTCGAGGCCGCGAAGCGTCGCCTCGACGAGGCGCTCGCCAGATAGCGATTTCCGTTTGCGGGGGCGATGGCCCTTGTCTATACGGGCGCCTCTCGGAGCGTGGCGCAGCCTGGTAGCGCACTTGACTGGGGGTCAAGGGGTCGCAGGTTCGAATCCTGTCGCTCCGACCATTCCCTTGACCCAGTCCCCGATCGTCAGCCCTTCTCGGCCCACTTGATGAGCGGCAGGATGGGTATGCCCCAGGCTAGGCCAGCCACGGCGAAGTATGGCACCTGCGCCCACCAGACCTGCGGGATGTAGCCGCCCAGCACGGTCACCAGCCAGACGTAGAAGGCCAGGAAGGCGAGGACGGCGATCGAGGCGACGGCCTTGCGGGTGCGCGGTCCCATGGGGGTCTCCGGACAAAGAAAACGCCGCGGACCTCCCGGCCCGCGGCGTTCTCCTAGATCATTTGGGCCGGATCAGCGACGGCGGATCAGGCCGAAGAGGAACAGCAGGATGACCGCGCCGGCGGTCGAAGCCACCAGCGAGCCCAGCCAGCCCTCGATCGGGATACCCAGCACGTTTTCGGATAGCCACCAGCCGATCAGGGCGCCGAGCAGACCGACGATCAGGTTTGTCAGGATCCCGTGCCGGCGTCCGGTCACCTGTTCGGCGATCCAGCCGGCCGCGATACCGATGATGATCGCGAGCAGCCAGCCATTGGTTTCAAACAGTTCCATGCGTAGTCCTTTCCAGCCTCCGGCCCTCCCGCCGGGATTGAAGTGACAATGCGGGTGGTCCATGTCGGGTGCCTTGGGCTAGAGCCCAGACTCACCCCATGCAGATCCTCCCGAGCGGGACAGTATGACGCGTTTGACCACCTTCCAAGACCGTTCGTCGGTGACCGCCGTTTGGCTGGCGAGCGTAGCCTGCCTTGTTTTGCTGATGGTCGTCGTGGGCGGGATCACCCGGCTCACGGAATCCGGCCTGTCGATCACCGAGTGGGCCCCGGTCACCGGGACCCTTCCGCCGCTGAGCGATGCGGAGTGGAACCGGCAGTTCGAGGCCTATCGGCAAACCACCCAGTACGCCCAGCTGAACGCGGGCATGAGCCTGGAGGACTTCAAGGGCATCTTCTGGTGGGAGTGGGCGCACCGGCTGCTGGGACGGCTGATCGGGGTGGCGTTCGCCCTGCCGTTCTTCACCCTGCTGTTCTTCAAACAAATCCCGAGTCGGCTGGTGTGGCGGTGCTGGGTCCTGCTGGGCCTGGGCGCGCTGCAGGGCGCGGTGGGCTGGTGGATGGTGGTCTCGGGTCTTACGGGCCGGGTCGAGGTCGCGCCCGAGCGGTTGACGGTCCATCTGGGGCTGGCGCTGACCATCTTTGTCGGCCTGGTCTGGACCGCGCTGGAGGCCCGGTTCGGAGAGGACTACTCCCGGTCGCCCGTGGGCTGGACCCGGGGGGCCGCGGCCCTGTTCGGGCTGGTGTTCGTCCAGTGCCTGCTGGGCGGGCTGGTCGCGGGCAACGATGCGGGCCGGGTCTTTACCGACTGGCCGATGTTCGAGGGCCAGCTGTTGCCGCCGGTCGACTGGAGCCTTGGGGTCTCGGCCTTCCTGCACGATCAGGGGCTGGTCCAGCTGATGCACCGGCTGGGCGGCTATGCGGTCTTCCTGGCGAGCCTGGCCTTCCTGGTCCAGACCTTCCGCTGGAAGCTGTCGGACCGGGTGCCGACGGCGGCCCTGGCCCTGTTCGGGGCGACGGTGGTGCAGGCCCTGCTGGGGATCGCCACCCTGATGACGGCGCTCAATCCCTGGCTGGCGGGCCTGCATCAGGCGGGCGGGGTGATCGTGCTGGCGCTGGCGACCTGGCTGCTTTGGTCTGTTCGACGCAGCCAGCCGCGTCTGTTCATGAGTTCCTCAATGAGCTCCAGGGCCCTGTGATCGCCAGGGTGATCCCCGGCTTCTGGATGTTCAGGAACACGGTCGAGCCGTCCGGCGAGACGCAGACACCGCAGAACTCGCCGTTGCCGGCGTAGGCGTTGCGGGCGACCGTATAGGCGCGACCCTCGGGCGTGATCGCCCGCAGGTGGATCGCCTCTTCCGAATACCGGTCTTCGCAGACCAGCAGGTCGCCCCAGGGCGTGACCGTGAGATTGTCTCCATAGTCATAGACCCGGTCGTCGCCGCTCTCGAGGAAGAGCTGGATGCGGTCGCGCGCGCCGTCGCGGCCGGGCGCCAGCCGCACGATCTGGCCGAACTGGGAGGGACCGCCCGAGGTGCAGGTGGCGTAGAGTTCGCCGTCGCCCCAGGTGAGGCCCTCGCCGCGCGCGAACAGGGCGGCGCCGGCCGCGTGGCCGCGCATCCTGAGATCGGCATTGGGGCTCTCGACCTCGTCGAGATCGACCCAGCGGATGTCCAGCCAGTCGCCGCGGTTCCAGGTCTGGACCCCGGCCCAGTTGCGCAGATCGGCGCCGGCCAGGCCTTCGATAGCCAGCGCTTGCAGGCGTCCGCCGTCGATCAGGCGTCCGGGCGTGTTGGGGATGAAGCGGTAGAAGAGGGAATCGTCCTCGTCCTCGGTCAGATAGACGATGCCCGTCAGCGGATCGACGCAGGCCGCCTCGTGATCGAAGCGGCCCATGGCCCGAAGCGGCACCGGGTCGACCGGGCCGCGCGCGAGCGCCGGTACCTCGAACACCCAGCCGTGGTCCTGGCCGACCCCTTCGCCGGCCCGCTCGTGGGTTTCCTCGCAGGTCAGCCACGAGCCCCAGGGCGTGACGCCGCCTGCGCAGTTGGTCGAGGTCCCGGCCAGCGACAGATGCTGACGCACGACGCGGCGGTCATCGAGATCATAGATCAGGGTCGTCGTGCCGCCGGGCAGGGCGCGGCCCTGCGGGTCGCGGTCATAGACCTTGGCCGCATCGAAGCGGTCGGCGTACTGGTTGCCCGCCCCGAAGGCGCCGAGATGGGCCTCGTCGTGGTCCAGTTCGTGGTTGCGCACCAGGGCGACGCGATTGCCGCCCAGGCCGAAGCGCGAGCGTACGGGGAAGCACCCCATGCCGTCGGCCGTGGCCGGCACGACAAGGCCATCGTCCATGGTCTGGCCGACCTGGGAGATCACGCGGTACTGGAAGCCTTCGGGCAGGTCGATGACGCCCAGCGGATCGCGCACCAGCGGACCATAGCCCGGGACCTCGTTCGTATAGGTCTCTGCCTCTTGAGCCAGGACGTTGCGCGCGAAGCCCGAGAAGGCGAGGGCGGCCGCGCCGCCGGCGAGGACATGGCGCCGGGAGAGACTCATCGATTCATTTCCAACTGATCCGCGCCGCTTCCTATAGCGGGGCTGCGACGGTTGGATGAAGGGCGCCGGTGTCGGCGTCGGTCCAAAAACACACCGACACGACCGACACGACCGACAGCTGTCGGTGTCGGTGTCGCTCCGAAAGAGCACCGACACGACCGACATAAGCGACAGGTTGCGGTTCGTTTCCATGGCCCCGATCATCGATCAGGCCCGGGGAGCGGGGACAAGTCGGCGTTCCGACCCTCGAAAAGTGCACGGTATTATAATACCGTATAATGAAATGTCATATAAATCAGCGCACTAACGGATATTCTGCGCCCACATAGCTGTTGACCCAGTGCGGCGTCACCGGTAAGAAGCGCGCCTCACGGCCGGGGGCCCTCCCGGCCGCTATTCTTTTTGGACCTGACCATGCTCAAGCACACCACGGCTTCGCTGAAGCCCGCGGATGTCGAGAAGAAGTGGATCGTCGTGGACGCCGAAGGCGTTGTCGTCGGCCGCCTGGCTTCCTTCATCGCCATGCGTCTGCGCGGCAAGCACCGCCCGGACTACACCCCGCACGTCGACTGCGGCGACAATGTCATCGTGATCAACGCCGAGAAGGTGAAGTTCACCGGCAAGAAGCTGACCGACAAGCTGTATCACCGCCACACCGGTCACCCGGGCGGCGTCAAGACGCGCGTCGCCGGCCAGATCCTCGAAGGCAAGTATCCCGAGCGCGTGCTCGAGAAGGCCGTCGAGCGCATGCTGCCCAAGGAAAGCCCGCTGGCCCGCAAGCAGATGACGCACCTGCGCATCTTCGCCGGTCCGGAACACACCCACCAGGCCCAGAGTCCGGAAGTCGTCGACTTCGCCGGCCTGAACGCCAAGAACGCCCGGGGCCAGTAAGTCATGACCGATCAGCCGATCACCGAAACCGCCCCGGAAGCGACCGAGTCCAAAGGCTTTGACGCCCTGGCCGGCATGGGCACCAATGCCCCGGCTCCCGTCCGCGAGCGCATCGTCGACGCCCAGGGCCGCGCCTACGCCACCGGCAAGCGCAAGAACGCCATCGCCCGCGTGTGGGTGAAGCCCGGTTCGGGCAAGATCACCATCAACGGCCGCGACCAGGAAGTGTACCTGGCCCGCCCGGTCCTGCGCATGATGATCGCCCAGCCGCTGAACGTCGCCGACCGCGCGACCCAGTTCGACGTCGACGTCACCGTCGAAGGTTCGGGCCTGTCCGGGCAGGCCGGCGCGATCCGTCACGGCATCGCCCTGGCGCTGACCCGCTATGAGCCGGAACTGCGCCCGGTCCTGAAGCCGCACGGCTTCCTGACCCGCGACAGCCGCGTCGTCGAGCGCAAGAAGTACGGCCGCGCCAAGGCCCGCCGCAGCTTCCAGTTCTCGA
>CAMLNT010000028.1 GCA_946481425.1 uncultured Brevundimonas sp. | reverse complement strand
ACGATCCAGAACGACATCCTGAAAGAGTTCATGGTGCGGAACACCTATGTGTATCCGCCCGCGCCCTCGATGCGGATCATCTCGGACATCTTCGGCTTCACCAGCCGGGAAATGCCGAAGTTCAACTCGATTTCGATCAGCGGCTATCACATGCAGGAGGCCGGGGCGACGGCTGACCTGGAGCTGGCCTATACGCTGGCGGACGGGGTGGAATACGCCCGCGCCGGGGTCGAGGCGGGCCTCGACATCGACGCCTTCGCGCCGCGGCTGAGCTTCTTCTGGGCCATCGGCATGAACCCGTTCATGGAGATCGCCAAGCTGAGGGCAGGGCGGCTGCTGTGGGCCAGGCTGATCCAGTCGGAGTTCAAGCCGAAGTCGCCGAAATCGCTGGCCCTGCGCGCCCACTGCCAGACCTCGGGCTGGTCGCTGGCGGCGCAGGACGTGTTCAACAACGTCAGCCGCACCTGCGTGGAGGCCATGGCCGCGGTCGGGGGCGGGACGCAGTCGCTGCACACCAACTCGCTGGACGAAGCCCTCGCCTTGCCGACGGACTTCTCGGCCCGCATCGCGCGCAACACCCAGCTGTTCCTGGCGCGCGAGAGCGACCTGACCTGGACCGCCGATCCCTGGGGCGGATCGTACTATGTCGAGACGCTGACGAAGGACCTGGCCGAGCGGGCCTGGGTGCACATCCAGGAGGTCGAGGCGCTGGGTGGCATGGCCGCCGCGATCGAGGCCGGCGTGCCCAAGCGACGCATCGAGGAGGCCTCGGCCCGGACCCAGGCGCGGATCGACACCGGCCGCCAGACCGTGGTCGGGGTGAACCGCTATTTCAGCGACCTGCCCGACGACATCCCGGTGCTGAAGGTCGACAATGCGGCGGTGCGGGCCAAGCAGCTCGAGAAGCTGGCGCGACTGCGGGCCGAGCGGGACGAGGCGGCGACGCAGGTCGCGCTTTCCGCCCTGACAGACGGCGCGCGGGGGTCGGAGAACCTGCTGGCGCTGGCGGTGAACGCTGCGCGGGCCAAGGCCACGGTGGGGGAGATCTCGGACGCGCTGGAGGCGGCCTTCGGGCGGCACGAGGCGGTCCCGGAGGTCGTGTCGGGCGTCTATGCCAGGGAGGCCGGGGCCGATCCGAAGATCGACCGGGCGCGGGCCATGGTCGCGGCCTTCGTGGAGAACGACGGCGGGCCCCCGCGCATCTTGATCGCCAAGCTGGGCCAGGATGGGCACGACCGCGGCCAGAAGGTGGTCGCCTCGGCCTATCAGGACCTGGGCTTCGAGGCCGAGGCCGGGCCGCTGTTCCAGACGCCGGAAGAGGCGGCCGAGGCCGCGGTGAAGGCCAATGTCCATGCGGTGGGCGCCAGCTCGCTGGCGGCCGGACACCTGACGCTGGTGCCGGAACTGAGAGATGCGCTCAAGAAACTGGGCCGCGAGGACATCATGATCGTCGTCGGCGGCGTGATCCCGCCGGCGGATGTGGAGCCCCTGATCAACATGGGCGCCGCGGCCGTCTATCCGCCCGGCTCGGTGATCGCGGACACGGCTGTGGATCTGCTCGAAAAGCTGAACGCCCGCCTCGGCTACGCCCAGCCGAAGGCCGGATAAGCAAAAGGCCCGGTCTTTCGACCGGGCCTTGTCTTTGTGGTGGTGCCGCCGGGCAGGATTGAACTGCCGACCTCAGCCTTACCAAGGATGCGCTCTACCACTGAGCTACGGCGGCGAAATCTGAGGAACCGGGCGTATAGCCAAACCCCTTCGCGAGGGAAAGCCCGAAAGCTAGGATATTCGCATGAACGACGATCCGCAGCCGTCGAAGGCCGAGAAACCCAAGCCCACGCCGCGCGAGGAGGCCCTGGCCAAGGCGCTGAGAGCCAATCTGCGGCGCAGGAAGGCGGGAAAGGGCGGCGAAAAGGACCCCGGCTGAGCCTTCGCCTTTTCCGTGGGCTGATGTAGAAGCGCTTTCCCGTCGCGGCCTGTCGTTCCGCCGGGCGCGCACAGGATAGAATATGGACCGCATCGCCATCGTCGGCGGCGCCCAGTTGAAGGGCGAAATTCCGATCAGCGGAGCCAAGAACTCCGCCATCAAGCTGATGGCGGCGTCGATCCTGACGGACCAGCCCCTGCGCCTCACCAACATGCCGCGCCTGGCCGATACCCGGTTCCTGGGCGAGCTGCTGCGACAGTTCGGCATCGAGGTGACCGAGAAGGACGGCCCGGACGGTCAGGAGACCCTGTTCGACGCGCGCGAGATCCGCTCGACCTTCGCCCCCTATGATCTGGTCCGCCAGATGCGGGCCAGCTTCAATGTGCTGGGGCCGCTGCTGGCCCGGACCGGCCATGCGCGGGTCAGCCTGCCGGGCGGCTGCACGATCGGCGCGCGGCCGGTCGATCTGCACATCGAGGCCCTGTCGCGGCTGGGCGCCTCGATGGAGATGTCCGAGGGCTATGTCTCGGCGCTGGCGCCCAACGGCCTCAAGGGCGCGGAGATCGAGTTTCCGTTCGTTTCGGTCGGGGCGACTGAACACACCCTTCTGGCGGCGGTGCTGGCGCAGGGGACCACGGTGCTGAAGAACGCCGCGCGCGAGCCGGAAATCGGCGATCTGGCGCGCTGCCTGATTGCGATGGGCGCCAGGATCGAGGGTCTGGATACGTCCACGCTCGTCATCGAGGGCGTGACCTCTCTGCACGGCACGGACTGGTCGGTTATCCCTGACCGGATCGAGATGGGCTCCTATGCCGTGGCGGCCGCGATGGCCGGCGGAGAGGTCCGCATCACCAGGGCCCGCGCCGAACTGATCCAGGCCCTGACCGACAAGATGGTCGAGGCCGGCGTCGAGGTCGAGGCGACCGGAGACGGCGTCATCGTCCGGCGTGATCCGGCTCAACGGCTGAAGGCCGTGAACGTCACGACCGAGGTCTATCCGGGTTTCGCCACCGACCTGCAGGCGCAGTTCATGGCCTTGATGACCCTGGCCGAGGGCGAGAGCCTGATCCACGAGAACATCTTCGAAAACCGCTTCATGCACGCGCCGGAACTGGGCCGGCTGGGCGCCGAGATCCACGTCCACGCCGGCGAGGCGCGGGTGGTGGGCGTCGACCGGCTGAAGGGCGCCGACGTCATGGCGACGGACCTGCGGGCCTCGATCAGCCTGGTCATCGCCGGCCTGGCTGCCGAGGGCGAGACACGGGTCGGCCGGGTCTATCACCTGGACCGCGGCTTCGAGCGTATGGAAGAGAAGCTGGGAGCGTGCGGCGCGCGGGTCCGGCGGATCAAGGGCGATGGTGATGGGCGCTGAGGGCTGCGCCGGCCTGCCACCGCTTCGCCTGCTGGCGCAGGACGAAGGCGATCTGGCCATCCTGTCCGCGGCCCTTCAGGACGCGCTGATCCGGCGCGAGGACATCCGCTGGGAGAAGAAGACGCGGCGGCTGACGTTGCGCGTGACCCGTTACCGCTGGGAGGCCGAGGGCGAATGCGCCCGGGTCCTGGCGGCGGTGCAGCTGGGCGACGTAGTCCAGGTCCGGTCACGCGGCGTGCCGCGCTCGCGCGATGCAATGCTGGAGCTTCTGGCGGTTCATTATGAGCCGGGCGAGGCGCCGGGGGGATCGCTGACCTTCATGTTCGCAGGCGGGGCCGACCTGCAGGCCCATGTGGAATGCATCGATGCGGTGCTGGCCGACCTGACGCAGTCCTGGCCGGCGCGGCTCGCGCCCGCTCACGCCGAGGCGTCCGCGGAATGAGCCAACACCGGATCAAGGCCGTGAAACTGGACCCGGACGGCCTGTCCGGGGCCTCGGCCGAGGTCGAGCACGAACGCCGGGTCGCCATCTATGATCTGGTCGAGGAGAGCGAGTTCAGGCCGGCGGGCGCGGACGGCGGGCCCTATGAACTGATGCTGGGTCTGAAAGACAACCGGCTGTCGATGGATGTCGAGGGGCCGGACTATCGCCGCGGCCACATGCTGTCGCTGACGCCGCTCAGGGGCGTCATCAAGGACTATGAGCTGATCTGCGAGAGCTATCTGCAGGCGGTGAGGGGCGCGTCACAGGCCCAGATCGAGGCCGTCGACATGGGACGGCGCGGCCTGCACGATGAGGGCGCGCGAATCCTCAAGGAGCGCCTCGACGGCAAGATCGAGGTCGATCACGAGACAAGCCGCCGCCTTTTCACCCTCGTCTGCGCCCTGTGCAAACGGGGCTGACGCCCACGGGGTGACGAACCCGCGCTTTTCGTGCATAAGCCGCCCGCTTTACCGGTTCGTGCGCACGCCCCGCGCGGATCGGCTTGTCAATTCAGGGCGAGAGAGACCGCATGGCGAAGGAAGAGCTTCTCGAGTTTCCCGGCGTCGTCTCGGAACTGCTGCCGAACGCGACCTTCCGGGTGACGCTCGACGACAGCGGTCACGAGATCATCGCCCACACGGCCGGCAAGATGCGCAAGAACCGCATCCGCGTGCTGGCAGGCGACAAGGTGCTGGTCGAAATGACCCCCTATGACCTGACCAAGGGTCGCATCACCTATCGCTTCAAGTAAGGGCGGGCTCTGATGAGCCGTTCCGAACTGATTCTGGCATCGGCGAGCCCGCGCCGTCTGGAGCTTCTGGCCCAGATCGGCATCACGCCTGACCGCGTGTCGCCCGCCGATGTCGACGAAACGCCGCTGAAGGACGAGACGCCGCGCCGACTGGTGCTGCGGCTCGCCGAGATCAAGGCGAAGGCCGTCGCGGTCGCCAATCCCGAATCGTATGTGCTCGGCGCCGACACCATCGTGGCGGTGGGGACGCGCATCCTGGGCAAGCCCGTGGATGCGGCGGACGCCGAGCGGATGCTGAGGCTGATGAGCGGGCGGGCGCACAAGGTCATGACCGGCGTCTGCGTCGTCGCGCCCGGCGGTCGGGCGGGTTCGCGGCTGTCGGAGACGCGCATCAAGTTCCGCCATCTGTCGGACGAGGACATCGCCCGGCACCTCGTGGCGGGCGAATGGAAGGACGCGGCCGGCGCCTACAAGGCGCAAGGGATCGCGGGCGGCGATATCGCCTTCCTGTCCGGCTCGCACAGCGCCGTGGTGGGGCTGCCGCTGTTCGAGACACGTAATCTGCTGACGGGCCTGGGCTACAGGCCGTGAGCCGGGTCGAGGTCTTTCTCGATGACACGCCGGGCGAGCAGCGCGGCATTGTGGTCCGGGACGGGCGCTACGAGCATCTGGTGATCCACCGGGACGATGATCCGCCCTGTCAGCGGCTGGGCGCGCGCTGCGTTGGCCGGGTCATGAGCGTGAAGCCGGGGCTCAAGGGCGCCTTCGTGGATCTGGGTGAGGGGGCTCCGGCGTTTCTGCCGGGCAAGAGGCCGCCACCCGAGGGCAGCCGCGTCGAGCTGGAGGTCACGGCGGAACCCCGCGATTCGAAAGGCGCGGTGGTGCGGCTGATTGGGGCAGCCTCTGGCGAGCCGCGCGTCCTGAACCCTGGTCCCGATGTGAAGGCCATTCTGGCGCAACTGGCGCCGGGGATTGAGCCCCAGCTCGGTATCGAGGCCCTCACGGCCGGCCTCGGCGCGGAGGAAGAGGCGCTGTCGGCTGGCCTCGCGGTCGAGGGCCTGGGCCTGGACCTGGCCATCGAGCGGACCCGCGCGCTTATCGCGGTCGATCTAGACCTCGCGCCGGACGCCGCGACCGGGCGGAATGCGCGAGACCGAGCCAATGCCCGTGGCCTCGAGGAGTCGGCACGGCTGATTCGACTGAAGAGCTGGGGCGGGCTGGTTGCGATCGACCTGATAGGGGTCGGACATGACGGGGAGGCGGTCCTCGCCGCTGCGCGGCGCGCCTTCACAGCGGAGGCTTCCTTCGGACCCGTGAATCGGTTCGGCGTCCTGATGATGTCACTGCCGTGGGGACGCACGCCCATAGAGGAGATGATGCGTCCGGCCGCCGAGCCGGCGCGTCTGCGGCAGACGGCGCAGACGGCAGTGCGGCGGTTAAGGCTGGCGCTCCTGTCGGACCGGTCCGAGCCGACCATGACCCTGTGCTGCAGCCCCGAGGTCGGGACGCTGGCCGAGCCATGGATCGAGGCGATGGGTCCGAGGGCCCGGCTTAAGATCAGCCCGGACGGGCCGACCCACGCCTACGAACTCTGGACCCGCCGATGACCCTGTGCCCGATCTGCAAGAAGGCCCCCGCCGAGCCGGCCTTTCGCCCTTTCTGTTCGCGGCGCTGCGCGGATGTGGATCTGCAGGGCTGGCTGAGCGGCAAATACGCCATCGCCGCCCAGGAAGAAGATGACCCGGATGCGCCGCCGCCAGGCGACGAGGACTAGTTCCAAACGGGCCGCTGGACAGGCCGGGACGCCTCGCTTATAGACCCCGCTCCCGTAACGACGGGCCCGGGCCTGGGTAGCTCAGTTGGTAGAGCAGCGGATTGAAAATCCGCGTGTCGGTGGTTCGAATCCGCCCCCAGGCACCATTCCTCAAATCACCGCGCCAGACCGCCCGCCCAAGGCCTGCAAATCTGCGTCTGCGGCCGGGGCGAAATGGAACAGCGCTATCGCTGGCGGCGCGTTCAGGGGCGGTCACGGCTTTGACACGATCGTTAACGATTGTGAGCGTTGGCCTTTCGGCAGAGCGGTGTTTTCTGGACTGTCACGCAGCTTCTCGCAGCAGGAGAAAAGGGCGAAAGCGCCCTTGACGCTCCTGCCCCGCTTCGCCAAAGGACCGTGTCCGCCATTTTAGCAGGCGGGGAATTTCGCCGCGTTTCGCGGGACCGACAGGAACGTCAGGGTCGCGAAACGCATTTGGGTAATGGGTGAAGCAGGCCCCAGGGCATGCGACACTCGGTCTCTCTAAACAGGTCAGACCAAGCAGGAACTGGCGAACGATGATCGAAATGAAGAAAACCAACCTCCTCCTCGCGTTCGCCGGGGCCGCCGCTCTCATGACGGCTGCGCCCGCCATGGCGGCCGCCACCCCGCCGGCCGGTGGAGCTCCCGCTGCCGCCGCCCCGGCCGATCCGGCCGCCGCTCCGGCTGAAGACGCCGCCGCGACCGCCGCTCCGGCTGCTCCGGCTGCTGAAGAAGCTGCCGACGAACCCGCCCAGGTTGGCGGTGAATCGCATGGCGAACTGACCCCGGTCAGCATGTTCATGCAGGCCGCCATGGTCGTGAAGGTCGTGATGATCGGCCTGCTGCTGGCCTCGGTCTTCTCCTGGACCCTGCTGCTCATCAAGATCTTCGAGCTGGGTTCGCTGAACCGCGCGTCGGACCGCTTCCTGGAAGCTTTCCGCGGCGCCAACACCCTTTCTGAAATCCGCCGTATCGCGACCTCGGAAGAGTTCGAAGGCAACCCGCTGGCCGACATGGCCGCCGCGGCGACCGACGAAGTCGAACTGGGCCGCACCGCCGGTCTGCAGATCACCGGTGAGCACCGCGACTCGACCCTCAACCGCGCCCAGGCCGCCGTCGCCGCCGTTCAGGCCGGTCTCGCCAAGCGTCTCGCCGGCGGTCAGACCTTCCTGGCCTCGGTCGGTTCGGCTGGTCCGTTCATCGGTCTGTTCGCCACCGTTTACGGCATCATGAACTCGTTCATCGGTATCGCGAACACGAACACCACCAACCTGGCCGTCGTGGCTCCGGGTATCGCCGAGGCCCTGCTGGCCACCGCGATCGGTCTGTTCGCCGCTATTCCGGCCGTTATCTTCTACAACTACTTCCAGGTCCGCATCTCGGCCTACGGCACCCGCGCCGACCAGTTCGGCACGGAACTGCTGAACCGCATCTCGCGCCAGCTCGACCGGGGGGCGTAACCTAGATGGGCGCCAAGCTTTCAGGGCCTGGCGGCGGGTCTAAGTACACCGTCGAGCAGAACAACGAGATCAACGTTACGCCCTTCGTGGACGTGATGCTCGTCCTGCTCATCATCTTCATGGTGGCCGCGCCCCTGGCGTCGGTGAACGTGGAGGTGAAACTTCCGACGGCCGTCGCCGAGCCTGCCGAGAACCCACCGAAGCCGGTGTACATCTCCATCCAGGCCAACGACCGGGTCTACATCGGGGACTTCCGGGTGCAGATCGAGGAGCTGGGAACCGAGCTGACCGAGAACATCGGCACTCGCAACCCGACCGAGGAACGCATCTTCATCCGCGCCGACTCGGGTGTCCGTTACGGCACCTTCATGCGGGTGATGAACGCTCTGCAGGACAACGGCTTTTACAGCGTGGCGCTCGTGGGTGAAGACAACGCCCCGGCGGGTGGTTAAGGAGCGACAATGACTGAAGAAGTAGTCGTCCGTCGTCGCGACCCCCTTCTTGATCCTCCGGTCAAGAAGGGCCTGTTCGGGCTCCCGGCCCATGTGTTGATCCTCCTCGCGGTGATCATCATCGGGGTCCACGCGGCGATCATCTACGCCCTGTACAAGCAGCGCTTCGAGCTGGTCCTGCGCCAGTACTCGGACGAGGCGGTCGAGGTCGAGATCATCGATCCGATCGAACCCCCGCCGCCTCCGCCGCCTCCGCCCCCGCCGCCGCCGGATGCTCCGCCTCCGCCGAAGCTGCAGGTGCGCGAAGCGGTGCCGCCGACCACGACCGCGCCGCCGGCCTTCGTGACCGAAACGGTCGAGAAGGAAGACCGCATCGAGTACCAGGGGCCGCCGCAGATCACCCAGGCCCCGCCGCCGCCGCCGGCCCCGCCGGCTCCGCCGCGGCCTGCCGTGATCACCAACGTTCAGTGGTCGCGCCGTCCGGCGCTCCGCCCGGACGACTATCCGGATCGCGCCCTTCAGCGCGAAATCTCGGGCAGCGCCACGCTTCGGTGCACCGCCCGGGCGGATGGTTCGCCGGTGAACTGCCAGGTGATCTCGGAAGACCCCTCCGGCTACGGCTTCGGCGCCGCGGCTGTCCGGGTCGTGCAGCGTGGCCGACTGTCTCCCCAGACGGTCGACGGCGCGGCGCAGGACGCCACCTTCACCGTGCGGATCCCGTTCCAGCTCGGCGACTAAGGCGACCAGCCAGACTCAAGTTGACGCCCCGGACCTCGCGGTCCGGGGCGTTTTCTTTTGCCCGGTGCCCGGGAGCCAACTCAGGCCTGCAGCGTTGATGCGCGAACGTCTTTCGAGAGGTCTGTCATGCGCACGTTTATTCCTGTCCTCGCCGCAGCCGCCCTGTCGGGCGCCCTGGTCGGCGCCTGCAGCTACAACGAGGCCCTCGGCCGTGACCAACTGGTGCTGGTCAATGAAGACGCCCTGGCCCAGGCTGGCCAGCGCGCCTGGGCCGAGGCCCTGTCGTCCAACCAGATCTCGCGAGACACCGCCCAGAACGAGCGGCTCCGCCGCGTCGGTGGCCGCCTCGTCCAGGCCGCGGGCCTGACCAACACCGACTGGGAATATGCGGTGTTCGTCTCCCAGCAGCCGAACGCCTTCGTCCTGCCGGGCGGTCGGATGGGCGTGACGACGGGCCTGCTGGCCCTGGTGCGCAATGACGACCAGCTGGCGACCGTCATCGGCCACGAGGCCGCCCACGTCGTCGCCCGCCACGCTGCGGAGCGCTATTCCCAGACGGCGCTGGCGCAGACTGGCCTCCAGGTCGCGACCGGCGTGGCCGGCGACTACGGCCAGGCGGTCGGCGCGCTCGGTGGCATCGGTGCCCAGGTGGGGGTCCTGCTTCCGTTCTCGCGCCGTCATGAGCTGGAAGCCGACCGGATCGGCGTCGATTACATGCAGCGCGCCGGCTACAATCCGCGCGAGGCCCTGGCCCTGTGGCGGCTGATGGCCCAACAGGGCGGGGCGTCGGCCCCGGAATTCGCTTCGACCCACCCGTCGGATTCCACACGGATCGCGGCCCTGGAAGCCTATATCGCCGAGCGCGGCTGGTAGGTGGGGCCGAGCCGCCTCTCGCACCATCTTGAACAACGGCCCCGGCGCCGCTAGAAGCGCCCCCTGCTTGAAAGAGCGCCGCCCTAGCTCAGTTGGTTAGAGCGCCAGATTGTGGCTCTGGAGGTCTCCCGTTCGATCCGGGAGGGCGGTACCATTTCAGACCTTCGACCCGACGCATGAGACCATGCGCCGGGTTGACGCGTAGGGGGCAAGCTGTCTCTCTGCAGGCAACAAGGCCGAAAAGGCTGGTTTCCAAGCGCCCGGAGAGGCGCGGGAACGTCGTTCAGGAGAAGTAGGCGTGACATCGCAAGCCGATATCGCGGGGCTTTCGCCCGCCCCGACGAACAACCGTGAATTGATCGACTGGGTCGCGCGCATTGCAGCCCTGACCAAGCCGGACCGCGTGCACTGGTGCGACGGATCCCAGGAGGAGGCTGACCGTCTGGCCGACCTGCTGGTCGAGGCCGGAACCCTGAAGCGCCTGAACCCGGAAAAGCGCCCCAATTCCTTCTACGCCGCCTCCGATCCCAAGGACGTCGCCCGCGTCGAGAGCCGCACCTTCATCTGCTCGGAGAAGCAGATCGACGCCGGCCCGACCAACAACTGGGCCGACCCCGCCGAGATGCGCGCGCGCATGGACGGCCTGTTCGACGGCGCGATGCGCGGCCGCACGATGTATGTCGTGCCCTTCTGCATGGGTCCGCTGGGCTCGCCGATCTCGGCGCTGGGCGTGGAGATCACCGACAGCGCCTATGTCGTCCTGTCGATGCGGGTCATGACCCGCATGGGCAAGGGCGCGCTGGATCAGCTGGGCGACGACGGCTTCTTCGTGCCAGCGGTTCATACGCTGGGCGCGCCGCTGGCGGAGGGTCAGGCCGACGTCCCGTGGCCCTGCAACGACGACAAGTGGATCGTCCACTACCCCGAGACCCGCGAGATCTGGTCTTTCGGGTCGGGCTATGGCGGAAACGCCCTTCTGGGCAAGAAGTGCTACGCGCTGCGCATCGCCTCGGTCATGGCCCGCGACGAGGGCTGGCTGGCCGAGCACATGCTCATCCTCAAGCTGACCTCGCCGCAAGGCGTGGAGAAGTATGTCGCGGCGGCGTTCCCGTCGGCCTGCGGCAAGACCAACCTGGCCATGCTGGAGCCGACGCTGGACGGCTGGAAGGCCGAGACGGTCGGCGACGACATCGCCTGGATGCGCTTCGGCGACGATGGCAGGCTGTACGCCATCAATCCGGAGTTCGGTTTCTTCGGCGTGGCCCCGGGCACGTCGGCCAAGACCAACAAGAACGCGCTCGAGACGCTCAACGAGAACACCATCTTCACCAACGTCGCCCTGACCGACGACGGCGATGTGTGGTGGGAAGGCCTGACCGAGACGCCGCCTGAGAACCTCACCGACTGGCAGGGTAATCCCTGGACACCGGAAAGCGGCGGCCTGGCCGCTCACGGCAATGCGCGCTTCGCCGCGCCCGCCAGCCAGTGCCCGGCCATCGCGCCGGAATGGCAGGATCCGAAGGGCGTGCCGATCTCGGCCATCCTTTTCGGCGGTCGCCGCGCCTCGGCCGTGCCGCTGGTGACGGAAGCGTTCGACTGGGAGCACGGTGTGTTCATGGCCTCCAACGTCGCGTCGGAAGGCACGGCGGCGGCCGAGAACAAGGTCGGCGAACTGCGCCGCGACCCCTTCGCCATGCTGCCGTTCTGCGGCTACAACATGGGCGATTATTTCGCCCACTGGCTGAAGCTGGGCTCCAAGGCCGACCCGGAGAAGCTGCCGAAGATCTACTTCGTCAACTGGTTCCGGAAGGACCAGCGGGGCAAGTTCGCCTGGCCGGGCTTCGGCGAGAACTCGAGGGTCCTGAAGTGGATCGTGGAACGTCTGGACGGCAAGGCGGCGGCGCAAACGACGCCGATCGGCCTGACGCCCGCGGAAGGCTCTCTGGACCTGACCGGCCTGGACATCCCGGACGCGCACCTGGACCTGCTGCTGAACGTCGACGCCGATGTGTGGCGCGAAGAGGCTTCGCTGGTGCCCGCGCACTACGAGCGCTTCGGCGACCGCCTGCCAAAGGCCCTGTGGGAACAGCTCGATGCGCTGAACAAGCGTCTGGCGGCCACGGAAGCTCGGGCCGACGACCGCGTTCCGGTCGACGCCTGAGCCACCTGAGCGCCGCGTGAGCGCGGCGGACGTCATCGTCATTGGAGCCGGCGCGCTCGGCTCGGCGGTCGCCGCCGAGCTGAGCCTGCGCGGCCGTCGCGTGCTGGTGCTGGCCCCGGACGAGGCCACGGCGTCGGCCCGGGCGGCCGGGATGATCGCGCCCGCCTTCGAGAGCGTGCTGGACGCGCCGATGTCCGCGCACGCCGACCTTCTGAAAGCCGCGCGTGACGCCTGGCCGGAATTCGCCGCAGCGACGGGCGTGCGGTTGCACCGCGAAGGCGCCGAGTGGCGAGGGGCGGAGGCCCCGGCCATGGCCCAACGACTACTCAAGCTGGGGTTCGAGGCGGACCTGAGAGGCGACGCCGTCTTCACCCCGGAGGACTGGCGGATCGAGCCTGAACAGGCCCTCAATGCGCTGGCCGAGACGGTGGACCGGCGATCCAGTCGCGTGACGGGCCTCGGTGGCGAGGCCGGGCGACGCGAGGTGGCGTGCAAGGACGGAACGGTGCGGCGCGCAGCCGCTGTCGTGGTGGCGACGGGCTGGGCCGCGCCCAACCTGGGCCTGACCCTGCCGCCGATCCGGCCGATCAAGGGGCAGGCCGTTCGGATGTGGGGCCCGGCCCCCGCCCGTGTTGTGCGCGGCGACGGGGTCTATGTCGCGCCCCGGCCCGGCGGCGCGGTCGTGGGGGCGACGATGGGGGAGGGTGAGAGCGATCTCGGCGTCGATCCGTCCATCACCGACGGCCTGCTGGCCCGGGCGCGCGCGATCGCGCCAGAGCTGGCCCGGGCTGAGGTCGTCGAGGCCTATGCGGGGGTCCGAGGCGCGAGCCCGGACGGTTTGCCCTATGCGGGCCGGATCGAGCCCGGGGTGTTCGTGGCCTTGGCGCCGCGGCGGAACGGCTGGCTTCTGGCGCCTCTCGTGGCAGGCATCGTCGCTAACGCGCTGGAAGGCGGCGACCCGGACGCCGCGGCTGACGCCATGGATCCGGGCCGCCTGACCTGACCGTCAGCCGATGTTGAAGGTCAACGGGATGGTGACCCGCGCGCCCTCGACGGCCTGGCCATCCACCGTGCGGGGGCTGAGGCGGAAGTAGCGGCTCAGGCTGAGCGCCGCGCGTCCGAACCCTTCACCCTCGGGCGTTTCCGAAGACACCGAGCAGTTGGCGACCTCGCCCGAGGCCTGGACGGTGCAGTTCAGCACCGCGCGGCCAGACAGGCCGTCGGTCGCCGCGCCCCGCGGATAGGCCCGCTCCATCTGGGCCGCCGACGGCTGACGGACCCATTGCGGATTGCGGATCACCGAAGGCGGCGCCGGGGGCGTGGGCTCGACCGCCGTCCCTATGGTGTCAGGCGCCGGCGTGGCGTCCAGATTGACGATCGAGCCGGCGTCCGGGGCTCCGCTCACCTCATCCGGGACCGGGATCGGCGAGGGGGCGACGTCGCTGTCGACGATAACCGGGGGGAGATGCTGCGGGATCGGCGGGGCCGGCGGATCTCGCGTCGGTTCGAGCGGTTCCGGCTCCCTGGGCAGCGGCTCCATGGTGATGATGCGCACGTCTTCCGGCGTCGTGTCCTGGGCCGGCATCACGTACCGCTGGTTATAGAGCCAGACCCCTCCGGCGGCGTGGACGGCTATAGAGACACCGATGGCGCCCCAGAGCCATTTCGGGATCGGCTTCTTGTGGTGTTCATAGAGCGGGCGGCGCTCGTGCCCCTGCCCGGCGACGGCGATCATCATGGTCGTTCTCTCCTCCAGGCCCCCCCAGAGCTTGCGAACGGCGATCCATCGAATGGAGCGCTGACGTTGCGGCAAGTTTGCGGCTGAACCGTGTGCGGCGAATGGCGGACACCATGAAGTTGCAACCTGCCGGGCGGTAAGCTTCGGTTAACCATGTTTGCCGACCCTCCGGCCCCATGCGGACGGACTCCATCGGCGGAGCAGGATTGATCGAAGGCGCCATCCGGCGCGCCTCCGAACGCGTCGGCGTGGACTTCGATTTCCTGATCCGGACGGCCCGGCGCGAGAGCGCGCTGAACCCCGCGGCGCGGGCCCGCACCTCTTCGGCGTCCGGTCTGTTCCAGTTCATCGAGTCCACCTGGCTGGCGACCCTGCAGCGCCATGGGGCCGATCATGGCTATGGCCGTCTGGCGTCCCTGATCGAGCGGACATCGGACGGGGGCTACCGGGTGCGCGATGGGGCGCGGCGCGAGGTTCTCGATCTCAGGTTCGATCCGCAGGCGGCGTCCCTGATGGCGGCTGAACTGGCCAGCGACCACGCAAACTATCTGAGGGGCCGTATCGGGCGCGACCCGTCGAGCGGGGAACTCTACGCGGCCCACTTCCTGGGACCTGCTGGCGCCGCGCGGCTGATCCAGGCGGTGGAGAGCAATCCGGGCCAGAGCGCCGCGGCCCTGTTCCCCGCGCCGGCGGCGGCCAACCGCTCGATCTTCTATCGCGACGGGCGGGCGGCGACCGTGCAGGAGGTCTATCAGAACCTGATCCGGACCGCCGGCGAACAACCCGGCATCACCGGGCCGGGCACGACCCCGGACCGGCCCCAGCTGAGCGAACGCGACCTGCTCATCGCTGACGCTATGGACCGGCTGCGGCAGGACCGGCAGATCCTGAACATGATGATGGGCGACCCGGCGACGGGCGGCTCAGCTTTCGAGACCCAACTGCTGGCGGCGTTCGCCCCGCCGGAGGAAGACGGCGCGTCCCGCCAGGGCGACCTGTTCGCCTGATCGGCCCTACTGCGCCGTCCAGCCGCCGTCGACGCTGTAGGCCGTGGCGTTGCACGAGGCGCCGAGGTCCGAGACCAGATACAGAAACAGTCCCGCCAGCTCATCGACGGTCACGAACCGCCTGGTTGGCTGGGCGGCCAGCATGACCTCCTTGATCACCCGGTCGGCGCTGATTCCGCGCGTGCGGGCCTGGTCGGCGATCTGGTTCCTGACGATCGGCGTCATGACGTAGCCGGGGCAGATCGCATTGCAGGTGATGCCGTGCTCGGCGACTTCGAGGCCCACCGTCTTGGTCAGACCGATGACGCCATGCTTGGCCGCGACATAGGCCGACTTGAACGGCGAGGCGACCAGCCCGTGCGCCGAGGCGACATTGACGATCCGGCCTCGGCCCTGAGCCTTCATGATCGGGACCGCAGCGCGAATGCCGTAGAAGGCGGAGTTCAGGTTGATGGCGATGATCTGGTCCCACTTGGCGGTGGGGAAGGTCTCGACAGCCTCGACGTGCTGGACGCCCGCGTTGTTGCACAGGATGTCGAGGCGGCCGAACTCGCCCTTGGCGAAGGCGACGAGGTCGGTGACCTCCTCGCCGCGGCTCATGTCCGCGCCGTGATAGAGCACGCGCACGCCGCACGACGCTTCCAGCTCGGAACGCTCGCGTTCGATCTCGGCAGGGTCACCCAGGCCGTTCAGCACGACATTGCAGCCGCGCATGGCGAGAGCACGGGCCAAGGCCTGTCCTATTCCGGAGGTCGAACCGGTCACGACCGCGGCCTGACCCTTCAGGTCATAGGGGTCGTTCGGCGAAGGCTGGGCCAGGGCGTCGGATCCGTCAGGTTTGCGTAGCCACTGCAGCATGAAATTCCACAGGCGATGAATATGGTGTTTGGCCGACCCTAGACCTTTGGGCCGATGGCCGCCACCCCCAACGGATCACGCGTTCCGCGGCCTTTTCGGCCCTAGGCTTGCGAGGACGGCCGCGGGGCGCAGCGGGCGTCCCGATCCGGGACGCGGGCCATGTTCGACTTCGGCAAGGACCTCAAACGCTTCGTCGCTGACGGCGTCGGCGGGCACGGGCGCGACCCTCGGGTGCTGGAGCTCTTGCCGACGGCCGTCCTGGCGGAACAGGCGGCCTCGGAGGCGAGCGTCGCCAGTCAGGCGGCGAGGCCCTGGAAGGCCTGGCGCGACGTGGCTCTGGTCTGGACGGCCCATGCCCGCAGGACCGGACTGGAGACCAGTCTGGATCACGCCGAGCGGGCCGCCCGGCGGGCCGTGGACGCCGCGCCGGCAGGACACGCTTTCGCCCTGACGACCGCTACGCTGGCGGATGTGCTGCTTGCGCGCTTCGACCTGAGGGCCAGCTCGTCGGCGCTCGCCGAGGCCGAGGCGGCCGTGGAGGCGGCGGCGCGCGAACCGCACGCGCGGCGGGGCCAGCCCGCGGTGTCGGGGGTCCATGCACGCCTGCGCGCCCGCAGGGCGCTCATGGAGGATGATCCGTCGGCCGTCCGGGCCGCCGCGGCGTTGCTGGACGCCGCCCTGCATCAAGGCGCCTCCAGGGCCGCCGATCACGACGCCTGGCGAGCCGTGCGCGAAACCGACCTGCGGCTCGACCGGGCGAATCTGGCGGTCCGTGCGGGGTTGCGGTGGAAGGACGAGCGCCTTCTGGAACAGGCCGGGCGAGATTTGAGACTGCTGATGTCGACCCTGGACGCCGACCTGCTGCCGGTCAGCCGGGCTCGGGCTGTCCGGATCTGCGGACTGGCCCTGTCGGCCCTCGGAAACTCGGCCGGGCGCGACGACACGCTGGAGCAGGCCGTGGAGATGCTGGCGGCGGCCCGCGACCTGTTCGATGTCGACCACAGTCCGCTGGATGCGGGCGCCACGCTGTCAGCCCAGGCCGAGACCATGATCCGCTGGCAGGCAGGCGCGCCGGTGACCGAGTTGCTCAAGGCAGCCGAGGACATGCTCGGCCGGGCCTGGCGTCTTGCCGACGGCCGCTGCCGGTCGCTGGAGGTCGAGATCCGCGTCCGGGCGGCCCGGGTGAAGACGCTGATCGCCGGGCAGTCCGGCGACCTGGTGAGCCTGTCCGACCAGGAGGCGCGGCTCCGGCATCGTCTGGCGCAGGGACGCGCCAGCGAAGACGCTGTCGCATGGGCGATCGATCAACTCTGTCTGGCCTCTGTCTATGAGGCGCTGGACGACCTGGGCTGCCAGCCGAGCCGGCGATGGGCGGCTGACTATGCGCGG
>CAMLNT010000027.1 GCA_946481425.1 uncultured Brevundimonas sp. | reverse complement strand
AGAGACTTTTTAGCGTTAGCCTGACAGCACCTGGCGGAGGGCGGGACCCGCTTCGACGACCTCGCGCACCAGCGGCAAGTGGAGCGCGCTGCGTGAGCGAGGAGGCCAAAGACGAACCTTCAGGCAAAGCTATCGTGGGCTATCGGCAGCCGCCCATCGCGCATCGGTTCCAGAAGGGGAGGTCGGGCAATCCGCGCGGAAGGCCCAGAAAGATAAAACCGGCTAACGAACGGCCCGTCGATCCTGTCCAGGCCTACAAGATGGCGGACCTGGTCATGACGGAGGCGATCCGGCCCATCCAGATCCGCGAGAACGACGAGATTGTCGAACTCCCGCTGATCCAGGCGGTCATCCGAAGCCTCGGCGTGGCCGCGGTCAAAGGCAGCCACAGGGCCCAAGTCGCCATCACCAGCATGGTCAAGGCTGTGCAAGACAAGGACTACAATGACCGTGCCGCTATATACGAGGCGGCGCTCAAGTACAAAGCTGGCTGGCAGGAGGTGTTCGATCGATGCGACGCTCGCGGCGAACCTCGCCCGGAACCGGTGCCGCATCCGGACGAAGTTATCTTGGATTCCAGTGCCCTGGCAGTGCGCTTCAACGGTCCCACCACAATCGACGAGAAGCGGAAATGGGACGCGAGGCTGAAGAAAAGGCAGGAGTGGCTAGAAGAGGCAGAGGACAATCGGAAAAGGGGCAGGGGCAGGTGCCGCTTTGCCAGCCAGTACGCAGACGAAGCCAAACATGCGGACCATATGGCTCGTCTCATGGGAGCCGCCTACCCTGATGAAGCGACGCGCCGGCAGCCAGGCTTTGATATCGAGGATTGGCGGGCGGAACAGGTCGAGTGGATAAAGGTGTGGCGAGCGAACCGAACCAAAATAGCTCCCTAAGAACTGAAGCGGGAATTCCTTTTAGGTACGGAGCTTAGGGATCGCTTCGGTAAGGTCTGCTTTGGGTGGAAAAACGGACGCTCTGACTGGCGCCCGAATGGGCAGGACCATTTAGTTGCGGCCAGCCTACACCGCGAGCTCAATTCGGGCGATCAGGCGCGCCTGCCCGTATCGTCAAAACTAAGGCGTGTCGGAGAGGCTCGAGATCCTCGAGTTGCCCGTCCCTCAAGCGGTCGTCGAGCCGGGCCGCGATCTCGCCAAGTTGAAAGTACCCGAAGGATCCGGCTGCGCCCGCCAATCTATGAACAATGCGTCGAGCCTCGGGATCGGCGGCGGTCAAGTCTCTCAGCTCTCTCAGGTCGTCAGCGCAGCGGGCCTGGAACTCGGCGCGGAGCTGGGCGAGCGGATCGGTCATGGCTCGCTGCCCAGCAGGCGTTCGACCTGGGCGGCGAGGCTCATGGGGTCGAAGGGCTTGGTGATGACGCCGAAGGCGCCGAGCGCCATGAGCTGGGCGGTCTCCCGGTCCTGGGTCTGGGCGGTCATGAAGATCACGGGCGTGTCCGCGAAGGCGGGCCGCTCGCGGATGCGGGACAGCACCGCCGGACCGTCCATGTCCGGCATCATGACGTCGAGCAGGATGACGTCGGGCGCCAGGCCCGAGTCCAACTTCGCGAGCGCCTCGGCGCCTGAGGGGGCGGAGGTGACCTCGGCGCCGGAGCCGCCCACGTCGAAGGCGAGCGCGGTCAGTGCCCGAATGTTCTCGTCGTCATCGACGTGGAGGATCCTAAGGCTCACGGCGTCGGCTCCGCACTGCCCAGAGGGACCTCGAACCAGAAGCTGGAGCCCTGGCCGGGCGCGCTGTTCACGCCGATGCGCCCGGCCATCAGCTCGACCAACTCGCGGCAGATGGCCAAACCGAGGCCCGTGCCGCCGAAGCGCCGGCTGGTGGACGGGTCGGCTTGGACGAAGCGCTCGAACAGGGCGTGCGCCGTCTCGGGGTCTATGCCCGGGCCCGTGTCGGAGATGGCGAAGCGCACATTGTGGCCCCCCTCGACGCGCGGAGCGGATCGGACAGTGACACGCACCCCGCCCTGGGAGGTGAACTTCACCGCATTGCCGAGAAGGTTGAGCAGGATCTGCCTCAGCCGGGCAGGATCGCCGACGAGGCTCGCGGGCGCCGTCTCGGCGATCTCCTCCTGGTACCAGAGGCCCTTCTGCTCGATCTGGCCGAGCAGGATTTCGGCGGCGTCGCGGACCAGCGGCCGCAGCTCGAACGGGCGCTTCTCCAACTGGATGCCGCCCGCCTCCAGCTTGGAGTAGTCCAGGATGTCGTTGATGATCGCCAGCAGGGCCTCGGCCGACAGGTGGATGCGGTCGGCGCACTGGCGCTCAATCGGCTGCAGGTCCTCGTGGCTCTGCAGGATGCGCGAAAAGCCGATGACGCTGGTCAACGGCGTGCGCAGCTCATGGCTCATGTTGGCGAGGAAGCGCGACTTGGCCTCCGAAGCGGCCTCCGCGCGGTCGCGCGCCTCGCGCAGTTCTTCGTCCAGCCGGCGCCGTTCGGAGATGTCGCGGATGACGGCGATGACTTCCGCCGTGTCGCCAGCCTCTTCGGTGACGGACTGGAAGCTCGTCTCGACCCAGACCAGGCTGCCATCCTTGCGCACGGCCCGGTGCTGAAGGGTCCGGCGCTGCTCGCCTGCGCCGAGGCTGCTCAAGGCAGCGATGAGCTCGTCCCGGTCGTCGGGGTGGACGAAGTCCTGCGCCGGCCGCCCGGCCATCTCCGACGGCTGGTAGCCCAGCAGGGTGATGACCGCAGGCGAGATGTAGCTGCTGCGCCCGTCGGGTTTCAGGCGCGTCACGACGTCGTTCATGTGATCGGCCAGCAGGCGATAGCGCGCCTCGCTGCGGCGCAGTCGGTCGACCGCCGACTGGCGCTCGGTGATGTCCTGGACCACGCCGAAGAGGGACTCGACCTCGCCGTCCTCTCGCATCTGACGAAGCGCGCTCAGAACCACGCAGCGGCGCTCGCCATCGGGCCTCAGGATGGTGGTCTCGAACCCTTCCTGGCTGCCGTCGCGGATGACGCGGCGGATGAAGGCGTCCCGGGTCGCGCGGCCCTCGGGGGAATAGTAGCTGCTGAGGTCGTCGCGGACGACGCGGCTGCCCGGCTCGATCCCGTAGATGCGATAGACCTCATCGGACCACTCGACCTCCCCGCTGTCGAGCCGCCAGCGCCAGTGGCCCACCCGCGACACGGCCTCGGCCAGCTCAAGGAGCTGCCGCTTTTCCTCGGCGGCGTGGCGCTCGGCCGTCAGCTCGATCTGCTCGGCGACGAGGTCCCGCAGTTCGCTCAAGCGCTCGCGGTCGGCGGCGGTGAACTCCCGCGGTTCTGAATCGACCAGGCACAGGGTCCCAAGGTTGTGCCCGCTGGAGGCGGTCAGCACCGCCCCCGCGTAGAAGCGGACGTGGTCCGGGCCGGTGACGTGAGGATTGTCGGCGAAGCGGGCGTCCCGGGTCGCGTCAGGCACCACCATGAGGCTCGCGGCCGGCAGGCGGATGGCCACATTGCAGAAGGCGTCCTCGCGCGGCGTCTCGCACTGGTCCATGCCCACGCGAGACTTGAACCACTGCCGGTCGGTGTCGATCAGGGAGATCAGGGCGGTCTGCACGTCGAACAGGCTGGCGGCCAACCGCGTCAGCCGGTCGAAGCGTGGCTCGGGCGGGGTGTCGAGCAGCCGTAGCGCGTGGAGCGCCTCCAGCCGGGCCAGTTCATGCGCCGACAGGGTGGGGTCATGCTTCATGCTGCCGTCTCCAGCTTCGGCGCGAAGCCCTTGCGGGTCATGGTCCCCCACGACTGGCTGCGCCGCCAGTACTGCCACACGCCGCGCAGCCGCCAGATGTTGTTGAGCTGCCGGTAGCCGAAGTTCTCCAGCACCGCGACGAGGGTGAGCAGCAGCAGGTCCCGCGCCCGGGGGAAACGGCGCAGCTCGGACTCCTCCAGCGCCAGGGCCCCGACGGAGATCACCACCCCGAAGGTGAAGCTGACCGCCAGGAAGGCCAGCAGGTGCTCCAGCGACAGGACGCCCGTGAACCAGAAGAGCGGGATCAGCACATAGCCCAGAAGCTCGACCACCGGGCCGATCACGTCGACCAGCAGGATGTAGCCGAAGCCGACCGCCCCGACTCGGCCGTACCTAGGCTTGAACATCATGTCCCAGTGCCGCTCGAAGGTCTCGAGCGCCCCGCGATGCCAGCGGGCCCGTTGGCGGCCGAGCACGCGCAGATCCTCGGGCGCCTCGGTCCAGCACACGGGCTCGGGCACGAAGGCGACGCGATAGGGCAGGCCCTTGTCGCGCATCAGCCGGTGCAGCTTGACCACCAGCTCCATGTCCTCGCCCACGGTCCCGTGGGTGTAGCCACCCGCCTCAATGACGCGCGCGCGACGGAACAGGCCAAAGGCGCCCGAGATGATCGTCAGCGCATTGATCCGGCTCCAGGCCAGCCGCGCCATCAAGAAGGCGCGCAGGTATTCGACGGTCTGCAGAAGGGCCAAGACGTTCCTCGGCGGCCGGACCTCCATCACCCGCCCGTGCGAGATCACGCAGCCGTTGGCGATGCGGATGGTGCCGCCGACGGCCACGGTCCGCTCCGGATCCTCCACGAAGGGCCGCACGGCCCTGAGCAGGGCGTCGGGCTCGAGCAGCGAGTCCGCGTCCATCGAGCAGAAGATCGGCGCGCGCGAGACGTTGATGCCGGCGTTCAGGGCGTCGGCCTTGCCGCCGTTTTCCTTGTCCACGACGATCAGGCGCGGCTGGTGCGTCGCGCCATAGACGCCCCGGATGGGCTGGTGGGCGATGCCGGTCTCGTAGTGCCGGTGGATGGGCCGCAGCTCGAAGGTGTCGATCAGGACCTGCAGGGTCTCGTCCCTGGAGCCGTCGTTGATCACGATGACCTCGAAGCTCGGATACTGCAGCGACAGCAGCGAACGCACGCTCTCGGCGATGGTCATGGACTCGTTGTAGGCGGGCGCCAGCAGCGCGATGGGCGGCGCGGCGTCGGCGTACCGCCGCCAGAGCAGCCCGCCGGAGGCGGTCGGCGGCGTCTGGATCAGGGCGGCGGCCGCCAGGCCCAGCTGGATCAGATAGATCAGGTTCTGCAGCAGGCCCGTCGAGATGACGAGCAGCGCGATGATCTCCGCGGCGAGGTGCAGGTGGACGATCGTCTGGCTCATCAGGCGGCTTCCACGACCAGGCCGCGCTCGGCCAGCGCCATCGAGGCGGTCCGTCGGGAAAGTTCGTCGCCGGCCACGGCGACGGCGCGTAGCTGGTCGACGCCCGCGCCCCCAAGCGCCGCCAGCGCCTCGCCGGCCCTGAAGCGGACCCACCAGGTCGGATCGCCCAGCAGCTCCGCCAGCCGGGGCGCGGCCATGCGCAACCCGATGCGGCCCGCAGCCTCGCATGCGGCGGCGCGGATCATCCAGATGTCGTCGGACAGGCCCCGCAGCACGCAGGGCTCGGCGGCCGGATGGCCGAGCGCGG
Source organism: uncultured Brevundimonas sp. (assembly GCA_946481425.1). Next base: position 11,717 of record CAMLNT010000027.1, on the reverse strand, counting down.
TCAGGCCGCGCAGCGCCGCGATCCGCAACTCCACGTCCGGCGCGCGGCCGGCGAGCAGTAGGGGTTCGAGCACGCGGAAATCGCCGCTGGCCCCCAAGGCCTCCGCCACAATGACGCGGGCTTCTGGACTGACCGCCTCGTCGCTGAAGGCGTGCAGGCCAGCCTTCGGATCGGCCGCCACCAAGGAGCGGATAAGCGGCATGTAGAGCAGGGACTCGGTCGCTTTGCGCCCCATTAGGTCCTGCAGGACCATGCCGATCGGGGGCGGTGCCCCGACGTCGACCAGCGCGCGCATCAGCCCGACCCTCAACTCCCCGGACGGGGCGACCGACAGTGCACGCTGGAGGGCGACGGTCGTTTTCTCGCTTGCGAAGATGGATAGGGCGTCCGCCGCCGCGAGCCGGTCGGCGGCGCGGCCCCGAAACAGCTGGTCGCGGAACAGCTCTTCGATACTGAACACTCGCAGCGCCGAGATCAGCCGGTCGCGTTCGGCACCCCGAACCAGGGCGATGGCCTCGAGCAGCGCCTCGGCCATCAGGGCGGCTCGGTCGTGCAGGTTGCGCAACCGCACCACGGCGTCGACGGAGCCGTTCAAGATGTCTAGGTACACCTGCTGGATCAGCTGGCGGTCACGCAGGCGCGCCGCGTCGGCCCGTTCGCGCAGCAGACGGGCCAGGATCAACCCCAGCATCCAGGCGAGCGCGCAGGCCGCGAGCACCAGGGAGGTGGTCCAGATGACGGCGATGTCCTCCATCAGAATCGCCAGCTGATCCCGACGGACAGTTCCTCGCGTTCATAGGAGCCGCGGTCCTCGGAGACATAGCCGCCGCGCAGGGTGACCCGGTCGCTCAGGACGAAGTCCAACCCGGCGTGCCAACTGCGCACGTCCACCGTCACGCCCTCGGACGACTCAGGCGCGTCGGCGTAGCCGGCGCGGAGCGCGAGCCGGTCGGTCGCCAGCCAGCGGGCGGAGGCGGCGTAGCCGTCGCGATACTGTCCGGTCTCGTCCCAGAGGTTGATCCAGCGGGCCACCAATCGCAGCCGTCCCTGGGCTAGGTCGAGCCGGACGCCCGGATGCAGGCCCGAGACCGTGCCGCTGGGATAATTGGCGACGGAGGCGTCCAGGGTGCCCGCGACCAGGCCGGTCAGCCGCCGCTCACCGCCCGCCAGCAAGGCGAGCTCAGGCCGATAGTCCGCATCCAGGGACCCGCCGACGGCGACGTAGGCCAAGCCGTCCGCAAAAACGTGGTCGACGCGGCCCTCGAGGTAGGTGTCTCGCTCGCCGAAACGCTCGGTGACCTCCACCGCCGCGCCCGCGCGCCAGCCGCCGCCGATGCTGCGCGAGGCTCCGATCCGGACCTCCGTCCAGTCCGGCAGGCCAGCCGGCAGGCGGCTCCGCGACAGGTTCAAGTCCAGTCGCCAGTCCGCCCGCGGCTGAAGCTCCCCGCGCAGAGCCATCAGGCTCGGATCGGCCGGCGCGGCGACGAGCGCCTCTTCTGCGGTTTGCCGTGCGGCGGCCAGGTCGCCCCGGCGTTGCTGCACGCGGATGAGTCCCACCCAGGCGTCGGCGTACCGAGGCGCGCGCGCCACCACTTGGCGGAAAGCCGTCTCCGCCTCGTCCAGCCGGCCGAGCGCCAGCAGCGCCAAGCCCAGGTTCAACCGTGCGTCGACGTCGTCGGGCCGTGCGGCCAGCACCTGCTCAAAACGTGTTACGGCCTGTTGGTTGCGCCCCGCCAGCCGGTCGGCCACGGCAGCCTGGTAGAGCGTCTGAACATCGGCCTGGATGACAACGGCGGCCTCAGGCAGGTCGACAATCACGCGCGCCTCCCTTGGCCTCGCCGCCGAGAAGGCGCAGGACCCGGTGTCCAAGTTCATCGGGGATGAAAGGCTTGACCAGATAGTCGGCGGCCCCGAGCTGAAGCGCGCCGACAATGTCCTCTTCCCGCTTGAGCGCCGTCAGCATGATGACCGGCGCGTCGGACAGGCGCCCCGACTTGATCCGCCGAAGCACCTCGAAGCCGTCCATCACGGGCATCAGCGCGTCCAGCACGATCAGGTCCGGCTTGAGATTCCGTACGGCCGTCAGCGCCTGGCCGCCGTCCTCGGCGGTAATGACGTCGTAGCCTGCCCCGGAAAGCCTGTGGACCAGGAGCGCGCGCAACAGCGGATCGTCGTCCGCAATCAGAATCCTGCGTGCCGCCATAGGGCGTCGACCTCCGTCAACAGCCCCCCGCAAGTCATACTGCGATGGGCAAGCTGAACGAACCCCTACCTGACGCGGAGGTTTCAGTGAGCGGTTTGTGCGCGAGTGATTGCCCGCGAGCGACATCGACGCGACCAATGAAGGACGATTGCTATGGGAACGCAGCTTTGGCGGTCGTGAAGGCGCGACGGGTCGCTCTGGATGGCGTCGGGATGGGCTGGCCGAATGTCCGCAATGGGTCGGGAGCCGACACGAAGCGGGTGCCTGAGAGCCGACACCTCCAGTGGCCGCTTTTCCTTGCGGCCCTAGAGTCCGCTCATGGCTCGAACCGGCCGCTCGATTTTCGCACAAGCTCCGCGAGGCGGAACATGGAGCGGCCGCGCTCGGAATGAGCGCCAATCTGCGATGCCCCCACGGGGGGCGCGCAGCGCCATGCCGACAGCTTGGTGCCGCCGGAATAGCGCAGATGTCCGCTACTTTCCGATGCAGGGGGACTAAACTTCCCTGCGGCCCCACTCACGATTGATCCCCAATGCCGCGAGCGTGCAGAGTACGCCCGACAGCAAGTACAGTCCGACTGACCACAGGCCAAACTGGTGCGCCAGGAAAAGTGCGACGAGAGGCGCGAAACCGGCGCCCACGAGCCATGCTGTGTTGGCCACAATCGCTGCGCCTGTGTAGCGATACTGAATGGGCAGGCGTTCGTCGATCAGGCCGCTGGATTGGCCGAAGGCTAGACCGAGAAGCGCGAACCCAACCAACATGTAAGTCGTCTCGCCCACGGTCCCGGCGTTCAGGAGCTGCGGGGCAAACCCGCTATAGGCTCCAATCATCACGGCCGAGACCGCCAGGAGGGCGCGCCGTCCGATCCGGTCGGCCAGAACACCTGAGCCCATCATAGCCAAGATCCCGACCCCGGCACCGACGAGCTCAATGATAAGGAACCGAACCGGCTCCTCACGCGCAGTCAGCGTCACCCACGAGAGGGGGAATACCGTGACGATATGGAAGAGGGCGAAGCTAGCCAGCGGGGCCAGAGCTCCCAGCGCAATGGTGCGCCAGTGTCGGAATACCGTCTCAAAGGGAGGAGAGGGCTGAAGCTCCTGGTTCTCGAACAGGCGGCCATACTCAGGCGTCGCAACGATCCTGAGTCGGGCAAACAGGGCGACCACATTAATCGCGAGGGCCACGAAGAAGGGATAACGCCAGCCCCAGCTCAGAAAATCCGCAGGCGAGAGGACAACCAGGAAGTAGGCAAAGAGAGCGGCGGCGACCGCCAGCCCAATCGGCGCGCCTAGCTGGGGAATCATGGCGTACCAGCCGCGGCGATCACGGGGGGAGGTCAGGGCCAGCAGGGTAGGCAAGCCATCCCAAGCGCCGCCCCAAGCGACCCCTTGGCCGATCCGGAACGCTGCCAGGAACCAGACTGACAGGGTGCCAATCTGAGCGTGGCTCGGTAGCAGGGCGATGGCGATCGTGGACCCGCCGAGAAGAAAGAGTGCGATGGTCAGCTTGACGCCACGGCCGTGGTTCCGGTCGATCCACATGAACAGGAGCGTGCCAAACGGCCGCGCCATGAACGCCAGGGAGAAGACAGCAAAGGACGCCAGTGTGCCGACGACGGGATCCAGGTACGGAAACACCACAGCCGGGAAGACCAGCACCGAGGCGAGCGCGTAGACGAAAAAGTCGAAAAACTCGGACGTCCGTCCGATGATCACTCCGATGGCGATTTCGCCAGGCTTAACCTCGTGATCGTCAGCGTGGATGAGACGAGCGTCCCGCTCCAGCGGCGTCGAGGTGGAAGCGCCCTTGGTCGCGCGCATGGTTCAGCTCCTAGCGTCGATTGGCCGGCGATCGTAGCGGCCTTTTTGCGACGGCCCCGGCTCCGCCACAAGGCCGCTAGGCATACGTAGTATCCCGGACCTCCCTATTGCGTACGCGGCGTCCTAGGGTGGAAAACGGATCGGGCAGGATGCCCCACGGCCTCGATGAAATGCAGAATTCGGGCGGAACATGAGTGAAGAACCCTCCCAAACAGGGCGCCTCTCGAGGGTCGTGGCGCTATGTCTCGCTGGGCTTCTTGCGGGATGCGAGCGCGCGGTCCTCAATCCCGCTGGCGACATCGCCCTTCAGCAGCGCGATCTGATCTACTTCTCGACTGGGATCATGCTCCTGGTGATCGTGCCGGTCATCATCATGGTGATCCTGTTCGCGTGGAAGTACCGCGCCTCCAACAAGAGCGCCCGGTACGACCCCAAATTCCATCACTCCACCGCGCTCGAACTCGCCATCTGGTCCATTCCTCTGCTGGTGATCATCTGCCTGGGTGCGGTGACCTGGTCGAGCACTCACCTGCTGGATCCCTTCCGCCGGCTCGACCGCATCGCCGAGGGCCGGCCGGTCAACACCGCCGAGGCGCCGATGGTGGTTCAGGTCGTGGCGATGGACTGGAAGTGGCTGTTCATCTACCCCGAACTCAACATCGCCACCGTCAACGAACTGGTCCTGCCGGTGGATCGCGAGGTACGGTTCGACATCACCTCGACCAACATGATGAACACCTTCTACGCGCCGACCATGGCCGGGATGATCTACGCCATGCCCGGCATGCGCAGCCAACTGCACGCCGTGCTCAATCGTCCCGGTGAGTTCGAGGGCTTCTCGGCCAACTACAGCGGAGCCGGCTTCTCGCACATGCGCTTCCAGCTCCGCGCGGTCGGGTCGGGTGAATTCGATCAATGGGTGCGTCAGGTCCAGGCCGTCGGCAGTCCGCTCACCACGCCCGGCTATCTGGAGTTGGAACATCCGACCGAGCGACACCCGGTCGAACTCTACAGCTCGGCGCCGGCCGGTTTGTTCGAGCGCGTGGTCAACCGGTGTGTCGCGCCGGGGACTGTCTGCATCTCCGACCACATGGCCCAGGCAGGCCACGTCATGCCCGTGAACGATGAGCCGGCGCGATCCGGGGAGCGCGGACCGCAGGGTGACGCTCACGCGCCTGCGCCGTCCGCGCACGCCGCGCCGGTCACCGGCAGTACCGCCCACGGCGGCCATCAATAGGTTCAGCGAAGACCCATGTCCCACGCATCCTCACCCGCAGCGCTGAATCCCGTTTTCGGGCGCCTGAGCCTCGAGTCCTTCCCGATCCACGAGCCCATCCTGATCGGCACCTTCGCCGTGGTGGCGCTGCTGGGCGTGGGGATCCTCGGCCTGATGTTCCGCTTCCGGCTGTGGGGCTGGCTCTGGCGCGAATGGCTGACTAGCGTCGACCACAAGAAGATTGGGATCATGTACATGATCCTGGGCATCGTGATGCTGCTGCGCGGGTTCGCCGACGCTCTCATGATGCGGCTGCAGCAGGCCATCGCCTTCGGTGGGGCCGAGGGCTATCTCAACGCCCACCACTACGATCAGATCTTCACCGCCCACGGCACGATCATGATCTTCTTCGTGGCGATTCCGCTGATCGTGGGCCTCGTGAACTACGTCATGCCGCTGCAGATCGGCGCGCGTGATGTCGCCTTCCCCTTCCTGAACAGCCTCAGCCTGTGGCTCACCGTGGCCGGCGCACTGCTGGTCATGGCGTCGCTGTTCATCGGCGAGTTCTCGACCGCCGGCTGGCTGAACTATGTGCCGGTCGCCAACATAGAGAACAGTCCAGGCGTCGGGCCGGACTATTACCTATGGGCGCTCCAGATCGCCGGGGTCGGCACGACCCTGTCGTCGATCAACATGGTCACGACCATCTTCAAGATGCGCGCCCCGGGCATGACATTGATGAAGATGCCAGTCTTCGTCTGGACTGCCTTGTGCTCGAACGTCCTGGCCCTGGCGATCTTTCCGGTCCTAACCGGCGCCTTCGCGCTGCTGATGCTCGACCGCTACGTCGGGACCAACTTCTTCACCAACGACCTTGGCGGCAACGCCATGATGTACTGGAACCTGGTCTGGATCTGGGGTCATCCCGAGGTCTATGTCCTGATCCTTCCGGTGTTCGGAATCTACTCGGAAATCACCTCGACCTTCTCGGGCAAGCGGCTGTTCGGCTACTCGTCGATGGTCTACGCGACGGTCGTCATCACCATCCTCAGCTACCTCGTATGGCTGCACCACTTCTTCACGATGGGGGCGGGCGCCAGCGTCAACAGCTTCTTCGGCATCGCGACGATGGTCATCGCCATCCCGACGGGCGCCAAGATCTTCAACTGGCTGTTCACCATGTACCGGGGCCGCATTCGGTTTGAGCTGCCGATGGCTTGGGTGGTCGCCTTCATGATCACCTTCGTGGTCGGCGGGATGACCGGGGTGCTGCTGGCCGTGCCGCCCGCCGACTTCGTGCTGCACAACTCGCTGTTCCTGGTCGCGCACTTCCACAATGTCATCATCGGTGGGGTGGTCTTCGGGCTGTTCGCCGGCATGACCTACTGGTTCCCGAAGGCCTTCGGCTTCAGGCTGGACGGGTTTTGGGGCTGGGTCTCCTTCTGGGGCTGGGTGATCGGCTACTGGGTCGCCTGGACGCCGATCTACATCGTTGGCCTGATGGGCACGACGCGCCGGGTGCGGCTGTTCGAGGATCCAACCCTGCAGCCGTGGTTCATCGTTGCCGGCGTCGGCGCCCTGATCATCCTGGTCGGCATCCTCGCCTTCGTCATCCAGATCGCGGTCAGCATTCGCAATCGCGACAAGCTCCGCGACACCACCGGGGACCCATGGGACGGCCGGACGCTCGAATGGTCCACTGCCTCGCCGCCGCCCTTCTACAACTTCGCCTTCACCCCGGTCGTGCATGACCTGGACGCCTGGTACGACATGAAGGACCGGGGTCACGAGCGGCCGGCGAAAGGCTTCAGGCCCATCCACATGCCGAAGAACACCGGGGCGGGGGTCATCATGTCGGCCCTGTCCATGATCCTGGGCTTCGCCATGATCTGGTACATCTGGTGGCTCGCGGCCGTTAGCTTCCTGGCCCTGATCGCCTATGTGATCTGGTTCACGTTCGACTACGACCGCGAGTATTACGTTCCGGCCGACATGGTGGCGGCCGACGAGGCCGCGCGTCGCGCTCTGGAGGCTCGGGCATGACCAAGGCTCCCGGAAAGTCGACCCGGATTGGTCGAAAGCCCCGCGCGTCCCAGGGCGCGGTGGCCGCCGCGCCCGCCTCCCCGACCTTCTATCTGGTCGAGCAGGAAGAAGACGCGCACGGCCACGGCTCGGCTCACGCCAGCCCGACGCCGCTCGGCTTCTGGATCTACCTCATGACCGACGCGCTGATCTTCGCGACCCTGTTCGCGACGTACGGCGTGCTGGCCACGGCCCATGCGGGCGGTCCGACCCAGCTGGAGTTGTTCGACCTCCCGCTGGTGGCGCTGAACACGGCCTTCCTGCTGATCTCCTCCATCACCTTCGGCATGGCCATGCTGGACATGTACGAGGGCAAGAAGCGGGGGACCATGGGCTGGCTGGTCGTGACGGCGCTGCTCGGCATGGCCTTTGTGGGGGTTGAACTCTACGAATTCGGCCACCTGATCCATGAGGGCGCCACGCCCCAGAGAAGCGCCTTCCTTTCGGCCTTCTTCACGCTGGTCGGCACGCACGGCCTTCACGTCACCTTCGGCATCCTCTGGATCGGGGTGATGATGGTCCAGGTCGCCCAGCGCGGCCTGATCGAGGCCAATCGCAGGCGTCTCATGTGCCTGGCCATGTTCTGGCACCTGCTCGATGTCGTCTGGATCGGCGTGTTCACCTTTGTCTATCTGCTGGGAGCTCTCCAGTGAGCGCACATGACACGGATCCGGGCGCCCACCCGGTCGCCCATGACCACGGCACACGGCGCAGCTATCTGATCGGCTTCCTGATCGCGGCGGTCCTGACCGCCGTTCCCTTCTGGCTGGTGATGTCGGGCGTGCTTGCCCCGACGACGACCGCTGTCGTCGTCACCTTGCTCGCCGTCCTTCAGATTGTCGTTCACACGATCTACTTCCTGCATGTGAACACCCGATCGGAAGGCGGCTGGACGCTCGTCGCCCTGGTGTTCACCGCCATCATGGTGCTCATCGTGATCTTCGGATCGCTGTGGATCATGTTCCATCTGCACGGGAACATGATGCCCATGGCGCCGCCGCCGGTGGAGGCCGGCGGGGTCTGATCCGCGCCGCCTTCCTCGGACTGTGTCTCGCCCTGGCCGCGGGCTTCGCGGCGCTAGGCGTCTGGCAGGTCGAGCGGCTGCACTGGAAACGGGATCTGATCGCCACGGTGGAGGACCGGCTCGCGCGGGCGCCCGTGGAGGCCCCGACGGCGTCGGCCTGGTCGGCGGAAGACGCCTATACGCGCGTGACGGCGGAAGGGGTGTTTCACCATGGCCAGGAGGTTCTAGTGCAGGCGGTCACCGAACGCGGGGCGGGCTTCTGGGTCATGACGCCGCTCGAGACGAGCCAGGGCGTCATCCTGATCAACCGCGGCTTTGTCCCCCCCGAGCGCCGCACGCCCTCCACGCGCATGGCCGGGCAGACGGCCGGCCGTGTTCGAGTGACCGGTCTCTTGAGAGCCAGCGAACCAGACGGCGGCTTCTTGCGGGCCAACGCACCCGACGAGGGGCGCTGGTACTCGCGCGACGTGTCGGCGATCGCTGAAAACCGCGCGTTGGATGGTCGCATCGCGCCGTATTTCATCGATGCGGATGCGGCTCCGAACGAGGGCGGCTACCCCATCGGAGGCTTGACCATCGTCCGCTTCCGCGACAGCCACTTCAGCTACGCCCTGACATGGTTTGGGCTGAGCATCCTTTCGCTGGCGGGCGGGGCCATCGTCCTGCGAAACCGGCGCGGCTCTCGCGTCGCGGGCGCGCAACATGACAGTTGATGCGCGGCGGGCGGATATCATCTCGGCCATCCAGGCCGAGACCGGCATCGACGAAGAGATGATCCGGACCCTGGTCCACGGCTTCTATGGACGGGTTGGGCAGGACCCGCTGCTCGCGCCGGTGTTTGAGGTTCACATCGTCGATTGGAACGGCCATCTGGACAGGATGTGCGAATTCTGGTCGTCCGTCGCCTTGATGAGCGGCCGATATCACGGCCGCCCCATGCCGAAGCATGCGCCGCTCGAAATCGACGCTCGCCATTTCGATCGCTGGCTCGACCTTTTTGAAGCCACCGCGAGCGACCTGTGCCCGCCGGCTGCGGCGAGCCATTTCATCGAACGCGCCAGGCGGATCGCGGAGAGTCTGGAGCAGGGGGTCGCGGCGGCAGGCGGCTCGCCCCTGTCCCGGGGAGGCCGATTGCACCGGCCCGAACTGGACCCGGTGGTGCGCGATGCGGCCGGGACCTCCTCCTGAATTCCGTCGCCGCGATAAGAGGGTTCAGGGCCTCATTTCCCTCCTCCACCCGTGAGGCGGCCGGAGGAACGTCGTCTTGTCGGAAAACAAAGATCAAAGGCGATTGTCTCTCACCGTGCCAGGCTCCTTCTCGGCCCGGCCTGGCTGCTTTCAAGCCCATTTTACGGTGAGACGGTCCGTCTGCCTTGCCTCGAGGGGGTAGGAAGAGGAGGGCTGCGCCAAACACGCAGCACCGCCCCAAGCAGCGAAGAGACAGGGGGCACCTCTCTCGACCTGACGCTAGCTTGGCGCAATCCAGCGACAGGTCAATGTAGCAAGATGACCTTGCGCCGTTCCGTGACCAGTGTTTCCATTTCGTCCATGGGGCGACTGCTGGATCGAGTGCTGCGAGGCTCGCACGTTTACAGCGTGCGATCTGACGCGGGCGGCTTTCTGCTCGTGCCGCGTCCCGGTCGTCGAGACGAGTTTGATACATTCGTAACTCGGCTCATGGATGAGCCTGCCAACGAGTTCGTTGCCTTCCCGGCATCGGAGGGAGAAGGCTGCTTTAGTCAGGTGTTCATTTGCCCAGTTTCGGAAGAGCCAACCGGCAGGGCCTGACACGGCGTCCCGGCAACTTTTGGGTCATGGTAATCGCCGGGTTGTCCGGCGGCGGTTGGCTGATGTTTGCTCTGATTTCCGATGCCGCCGTCGTGGTGGCTCAAGAGGGCATTGGGCGGTTGCCCTTCGATCCGACTTTCCAGCACAAGGTGGGGGAACTGCTGGTAGCCGTGCCCTTGTTTCTCGCCGCCCTCTTTTCCTCTATCAGGCCGAAAGGCTGGATCGCCCATAATCTGCTGTTGTCGTGGCCTGTCACCATCGTAGGGGGGGCTCTCAACGCCATGGCATGGATGGGGACGGCGGATACAGCGCCTTGGAATGAGCCGAACCGACTTTGGTTCATGCTGCTGGCGGTCATCGGATTGGTGGGGCCCACCGCGATCAGGGCTCTGTTGAACCGCGAGAAATCGCGCACCTAATCGTTCGCTTCACCGAAGCCCGCTTTGGACGCGGCTTCGGCGGTGTAAGGTCCCGCTTAGGTGGGATAGCGGGAACTCGTGGTATCCGCCGCGTGAGGCCATGTAGCCCCCTTCGGTGGCCCACTCGTCTTCCCCGGAACTCGTCCGCCACAGACGGTTAGTCCCTCAGACCCCTCTTCTTTCTATCCCATTGGATCTGGCAGGGCTGACCCAAACCTTCAGCCCTGCCAAGAGAATAGCCGCCTTCATCGAGGCGGCTATTCTTCGTTCGGCCACAGAATAATCCCTGCCGCTCGTCCTATGCGGGGACCCTCTGGACACCGGTGTCCCTAGCTTTAAGCAACGATGATCTGTGAACGGGGTCGATCATGAACAGCTTCAGCACCGGGATAGTCGCAGGCTTGGCCGCCCTGATCGGCGCTGGCCTGCTTGCCATGATCTTCATGGGCCTTCGGATGCTTCTCCGTAGAAACAAGAACTGAGCCTGTCGCCGTGCCGATGAGCCAGCACCGGCGCGCCGGGCTTTCGTAGAGATAGCGCTTCGACTATTCGGTCGCTCTGAAGGGCGGGCGAATGATGTATCTACTGTTGGGTCTGCTGGCGGCCATAATGGGCTTCACCTATCTCGTGATGGCTCTCAAGGACGGGTTCGCAAGCGACAAGTCCGGTCGCATCGCCGCTCGGCGTGACACTCAGCCGGTGGCCTATTGGTCCTACGTTCTGCTGTTCGCGCTGCTGGCCTCTGTGGGCACCGGTCTTGTTCTAATGTCGGATTATCTTTGAGAGGCGCCACGCCAGCCGTCCGTCAACCTGCTCCATACCAGCATGGTGACATATCTCGCGGGAGCGTTGTCAGCTTAACTCGCGGGCTCGCAGTGAGGTCAGTGGGCGCGCCTCTCAGGCCGCGGCCGTCGCCTCAGTCCAGGCGTCATTCGCCGCAGTCCGGAAGGTCCGGAGGACATCTCGGCTGATCAGGTGACGCTGGGTGTAGAAGATGTTGTAGACACTGGCGTGGGTGGTAAGGAAACGCTGGGCTGAGCTCTGGGCCTTGAAGAGCTGCATCTTCCGCTCCCGCCTTCGGATTGGGAGGTGCGAGTTCTCCGCTCTGTTGTTCTCTCGGAGCCGGCCGGGCCGGTGGATCCCATCCAGGCCTAGCTCC
>CAMLNT010000026.1 GCA_946481425.1 uncultured Brevundimonas sp. | reverse complement strand
GCACCTGCTGGCGATAGGCCTCATAGACCTGATCGAAGGTGACCAGCCGCGCGCCGGGGTCGTTCACGTCGGACGACATGGACAGCATCTTGTTCAACGGCCCGATCGAGCCAGCCGCGAAGCGGGGCTTGTGTGGCTCGGCCTCGGTCCAGCGGTCGGCCGCGGCACGAGCCAATTTCGCGCCTTCGAGGTTGATGTCCCAGACGGCCTGCTCGTCCAGTCTGTAGTCTTCCTGGGCTATGGTGGTGGCCGAGAAGGTGTTGGTCTCGGAGATATCCGCGCCGGCGGCGAAATACTGGTCGTGCAGGTCGGCCACGATGTCCGGGCGGGTCACGCACAGGATGTCGTTGTTGCCCTTCAGCTGACCCGGCAGGTCGATGAAGCGCTCGCCGCGATAGTCGGCCTCGTCCAGGCCCAGCCCCTGGATCATCACGCCCCAGGCGCCGTCCAGCACCAGGATGCGTTCGGCGGCGGCGCGGTGCAGCAGCGCGATACGGTCGGTCCGGCTCATGCGATGGCCTTGCGTTCGCGCACACCGAGGATCCGGCAGATCGCATAGACGAGATCGGCCCGGTTCAGGGTGTAGAAATGGAAATCCGAAAAGCCCTCTTCCTGGAGACGGGCGCAGGTCTCGGCGGCGACAGAGGCGGCGATCAGGCGCCGGGTGTCCGGATCGTCATCAAGCCCGTCGAAGTGAGCGTGCAGCCAATGCGGAATGGACGCCCCGCAGGCTCCGCACATCCGTAGAAGCCCCGCGAAATTCGAGACCGGCATGATGCCCGGCGCCAGGGGGATATTGATCCCGGCCGCCCGGATGCGGTCTCGAAATCGGAGGAAGGCGTCGATGTCGAAGAAGAACTGGCTGATAGCGTGGGTGGCGCCCGCATCGACCTTGGCCTTCAGCACATCGATGTCGTGTTCGATCGACGGGCTCTCAGGATGCTTCTCGGGATAGACGCCGACCGAGATGTCGAAGCCACCTACATCTGCAATCGCCCGGGTCAGCTCGGTTGCGTTCGCGTAGCCGTCGGGGCGCGGAGAATAAAGCCCGCCAATCCCTGCGCCGCCCGGCGGGTCGCCGCGCAGGGCCACGATGTGCTTCACGCCGGCCGCCTTGTAGTCCTGGATCACCTCGTCGATCTCGCCGCGCGAGGCCTCCACACAGGTCAGATGCGCGGCTGGCTTGAGCGCGGTCTCCCTGAGTATCCGGCTGACCGTGCGGTGGGTTCGTTCGCGGGTCGAGCCGCCAGCGCCATAGGTGACCGAGACGAACCCCGGGTTCAGCGGCTCCAGCCGGCGGATCGCCTGCCACAGATTGTCTTCGGCCTGGTCGGTCTTGGGCGGGAAGAACTCGAAGGAGACCCGGACCGGATCGGCATTGTCCCCTGCCCGGGCCACGGGACCAAGCGGCGAGAGGAGCAGGGCGCGGGCTTCGGCGAGGGTGGCCATCTCAGGCGCTCTTCTTCTGGGAAGCGACAGGCCGCTCCGCGACCCAGATGGTCACGGTCAGGCCATCATGATCGGGCGGCAGGGCGATCGGCGCGGACCGCTGCAACCCCGCCTCGGACAGCCATTGTCCGATTTCGTCATCCGAGAAGCCGAGGCGCCGGTGCTGGTGCTCCGCCCGCAGCCGCTCGTGATCGTGCGGCGCAAAATCGACGATCAGGATGCGTCCGCCTGGTTCCACGAGGCGCGCCGCCTCAGCCACGGCCGCATGCGGATCGGTCAGGTAGTGCAGGACCTGATGGATGACGACCAGATCGGCGCTGGCGCTGGGCAGGCGGGTTGCGAAAATGTCGCCGTGGCGAAGCTCGACCTTGCCGATGCCCGCCTCCGCCACATTGCGCCGGGCCACGTTCAGCATCTGATGCGACAGGTCCAGTCCGACCGCCGTCCGCGAACGGCTGCCGAGCAAGGCCAGCATGCGGCCTGATCCGGTGCCCAGATCGACGACGCGGCGGAAAGGGCCGGGGCCGGCAGCGCGCTCAACGGCCGCTTCTACAGCGCTTTCCGACACATAGAGCGACCGGATCTGGTCCCATTGCGGGGCCACGCGCTCGAAATACTCGGCGGCCGAGGCATGACGCTCAGTCCGAACCTCTTCCAGCCGGGCGGCGTCGCGATCGTCTGCGACCCCGTCGATCAGATCGAGCACCGCGTCGGCCAGCTGGCGGACCGGACCGGCAGCCGGAAGCCGGTAGAAGACCCACGCACCGTCAGGGAAACGCTCGATCAGGCCGGCTTCGGCCATCAGCTTCAGGTGACGCGAGACGCGGGGCTGGCTCTGGTCGAGGATGCGGGCGAGCTCCATCACCGACAGTTCCTCAGCGCCCAGTAGCGACAGGATGCGCAGGCGCGTCGGCTCACCGGCGGCGCGCAAGGCCTCGACAGCGGCATCAGGACTCAGCGACATGGGCATATAAAGATATCTTTATATGCTTACGGCAAGAAAAAAGCGGCTCCCCTAGGGGACTGGCGTCCTTACCGGCTCACCGGAAAAGTGTGCGGCCAGGTTCTGCATCAGCAGCATCAGCATGCCCTGGACCGCTTCGCGCGTCGCGCCTCCAGTATGGGGCGTCAGGACGGTATTGGGCACGCCCTCCCACTGCGCCGGGTCGGTCGGCTCGATCTCATAGACGTCGAGCGCGGCCTGGCCGAGACGACCGGTGCGCAGCAGGTCCATAAGGGCGGCCTCATCGACGACCTGCCCGCGCGAGACGTTGACGAGCAGGCCCTGGGGGCCGAGCGCCTCCATGACTTCACGCGAAATGAGGCCCCGATTGGTCTCATCGGCGCGGCAGGCCACCACGAGGATGTCGCTAGCCCGCGCAAGAGCCAGCAGGCTGTCGGCCGGAGGCCAGTCTATATCCTTGGGCCTGGGGCCCCACCAGGAAGGCGTCATGCCGAAGGCTTGGCAGCGCGTTGCGACGGCCTGGCCGATCAGACCCATGCCGACAATCCCGACCTTTTGCCCCCTGAGCGAGTGGGTGAGGATGCGGCTCTCGGGCGTCCAGCCGCCCGCTCGCAGCTCGCGGTCGCCGCGCGCGATCTCCCGGCGCGCAGCCAGGATCAGGCCAAGGGCGTGATCGGCGACGTCCTCATGATTGACGGCCGGAGCGTGTGTGACCTCGAGCCCCCTGCCCCGACACCAGTCAATGTCGATCCCGTCGTAGCCGGAGGTGAAGCAGGCCACGAGCTTCAGGTTGGGGAGTTGTTCGATCAGGGCCTTGTCGAGCGGGAACTCGCCGGCGACCACGATGGCCCCGATGGCGTGCGCCGCCTCCGTCGGCGGGCCCTCCCAGAGGCGATAGACATCGTAGGCGCTCTCCAGAAAGCCGGACAGCGGATGCAGATGGCTCTGGGCGATCAGAACGGCGGGGCGCGACATGCCGCATTATACCGTCCTCCGATGACCTCGCCACGATCACGAAATGCGGCGCGGCGTTGACCGAACGTCGGTTTGGCGAGACAATCCCGTCCGAGGAGCTTGCTGTGTCGCTCATCGGACGACTTGTTCAAACGGCTCGCCTCGGCTCGCCTGTCGCCGAGGACCTGGCGGCTGACCTGTCGTTTTCGCCGGATTTCGTCCGTAGCTGGTTCGAGGCGGACCCTCCCATAATCGATAGCTGGGTGTCAGCCGTGGCCGACACGCTCTCGCGGCCAGACGACTTCGATCGGCCCGAAATCCTGCCGGTCGGGTTCGAATCCAAGCTGATCCCCGAATCCGATCCGATCATCTGCCCGCCCGGCGATGTGAGCCTCTTTCTGGACCCCGATCCCGTTGAGGCCGCCCTGGCCTCTTTCAGCGACGGTCGGGGTTCGCATCGCATGCTGCTGGAACCACGCGGCGTCGACTGGATCATCTGAACCGACGTCTGGCGGGGAGCGGATTGCCGCGCTAAGCCTTGACCATGCGTACCCTGATGTCCTCTGCGGCCGTCGCCGCTCTCCTCGCCCTCGCCCTGCCCGCCTCGGCCCAGGAACGGCTGACGCCCGAGCGGGTGTTTGCCGATCCCAGCCTGAATGGCCCCTCGGCCCGGTCGGTGACCCTGTCGCCGGACGGCGAACTGGTCGCCTATCTCCTGCCGCGAGAGGACGACGTCGACGTGCTGGACTTGTGGGCGGCGCCTGTCGCCGGCGGCGATCCCTTCCGGCTGGTGGACGCCCGCGCCCTGGTCCCCGATGCGGGCGAGTTGTCCGAAGCAGAACGCGCGCGGCGCGAGCGGATGCGCATCAGCCAGCGCGGCGTGGTCGAATACTCGTGGGATGACCAGGGCCGCTTTATCCTGGCGCCGCTTGAAGGGGACATCTTCCTCGCCAGCCGCGAGGACGGGACGGTTCGCCGCCTGACGGAAACAGAGGCCGACGAAATCGATGCGAAGGTCTCCCCGAACGGCAACTATGTGTCGTGGGTGCGCGACCAGGACCTGATCGTCTACGACCTGACCAACGGCTTCGAGATTCCGGTCACCTATGACGGCGACGGCGCGGTCACCTGGGCGACGGCCGAGTTCATCGCCCAGGAGGAGATGGACCGGGACACCGGCTATTGGTGGAGCCCCGACGAGCGCTACATCGCCATGACCCGGGTCGACGAGACAGGGGTCGACATCATCCCCCGCCTCGACATCACCGGCGAAGGCGCCAGCACGATCGAGCAGCGATATCCGCGCGCCGGACGCCCCAACGCCGTGGTCCAGGTCTGGGTGCAGGACATGCTGGTCGGTGACCGCCGCCAGGTCGATCTCGGCGAGAACGAGGACATCTACGTCGCCCGCGTCGACTGGGCCAACGACGGCCGCACTCTCTATGTGCAGCGCCAGTCACGCGATCAGCGGACGCTGGAGCTTCTGGCGGTCAACCCGCGCACCGGCGAGAGCCGCGTGGTCCTGACCGAGACCAACGACCACTGGGTCGACCTGACCCACGACTTCACGCCGCTGGACGACGGCGGCTTCCTCTGGAGTTCGGACCGCGACGGCAACCTGCATCTCTATCGCTACGGCGCCGATGGCCAGGTCGTGAACCAGGTGACGTCGGGCGACTGGCCGATCCGGGGCGTCGAGGAGGTCGACGAGGAAAGCGGCCAGGTCTGGTTCCTGGCCTCGCCCGGCGACCCCACCCAGCAGCATCTGTTCGTGACGCGGCTCGATGGATCGGCCGAGCCGACGCGCGTGACGTCGGGCGAAGGCTGGTGGTCGGCGGATGTCGGTGAAGGCGGCGTCTTCGTCGGCAATTATTCGGACCCGATGACCCCGCCGAACACCGCCCTGTACGCCGCCGACGGCCAGCGCCTGCGCTGGATCGAGGAGAATGCGCTGGACGCCGACCATCCCTATGCGCCGTTTGTCGCGCGGCACACGGTTCCGACCTATGGGACGATCCAGGCCGAAGACGGTTCGGACCTCTGGTACCAGGTGCTGACGCCGCCGGAGTTCGATCCGACGCGTCGCTATCCGGCGATCATCGAGGTTTATGGCGGACCGGGCGTGCAGCGCGTGACGCGTGGCTGGCAGGCCCTGTCGTCCCGGCTCTACCTGGAGGCGGGCTACGTCGTCTTCCGGCTGGACAATCGAGGCTCGTCGAACCGGTCGGCGGACTTCCAGACCGCGCTGGACCGCAACCTCGGCACGGTCGAGGTGGACGATCAGTACGCCGGGCTGGAATGGCTGCGAAGCCAGTCCTTCATCGATCCGGAGAGGATCGGCGTGACGGGCTGGAGCTACGGCGGTTTCATGGTCCTGATGATGATGACCGATCCGCGCTTCGACCTTCAGGCAGGCGCCTCGGGGGCGCCGCCGACGGAGTGGGGCCTCTATGACACCCACTACACCGAGCGGTTCATGGGCACGCCGGAGGACAATGCCGATGGCTATGCGGCCTCCGACGTTATCCCGCGCCTGGAAAACCTCGAGGGTCGTCTGATGATCATGCACGGCATGGCCGACGACAACGTCATCTTCGAGAACGCCACCCGGGTCATCAACGCGCTGCAGGAACGGTCCATGCCGTTCGAGATGATGCTCTACCCCGGCCAGCGGCACGGAGTGCGGGGCAATCCCCGGCTGCTGCAGCAGTGGCGCACCTACCTCGACTTCTTCGGCCGTAACCTGGCGGAGGACTAGGCCGATGCGAGGGGGGATCGTCGGAGCGCTGGGCGGGCTACTGGTATCCGCCTGCACGGCGCCGACGGCCGAGCCCCCGGCCCTGGCGGCTGGGCCCGAACCACAGGCCTGCTCGCCGGCCGGATCGACCATCGCCGACTATCTCGGCGCGCGGCAACGCCCCTGCCTCGGAGGGGCTATTGAGGAACAGGTCAATGCGGTGCTGGCCTGGAACACCGACGCCTGGGATCCACAGTTCCTCGGCGGGGTGGCGCCCCTGCTGGGCGTGCCGATCCTGATCAAGGACAACATCGAGACACGGGAGTTGCCGACGACGGCCGGCTCGCTGGCCCTGGCTGACAACTTTACGGAACGCGACGCTCCCCTCGTCGCCAGGCTTCGCGCGGCCGGGGTTATCATCCTTGGCAAGGCCAACCTGTCGGAGTGGGCCAATATCCGCTCGAGCGAATCCAGTTCCGGCTGGAGCGCGGTCGGCGGGCTGACGCGCAACCCGCACGACCTGTCGCGCTCGGCCTGTGGGTCGTCGTCCGGCAGCGCGGCGGCGGTGGCGGCGGGTCTGGCGCCGGCCGCGATCGGCACGGAGACGGACGGGTCCATCACCTGCCCGGCGGCCATGAACGGCATCGTCGGCTTCAAGCCGACGGTGGGGCTGGTCAGTCGCACCCACATCGTGCCGATTTCCGAAAGCCAGGACACGGCAGGCCCCATGACCACCACGGTCGAGGACGCCGCGATCCTGCTGACCCACATGGCCGGGAGCGATCCGCTGGACCCGCGCACCGCCGAGGCGGACGCCCGTCGGACAGACTATCGGGCGGCCCTGGACGCCGACAGCCTTCGCGGGACGCGCATCGGCGTTGCGCGGTTCCTGACCGGCTATTCGCCCGGGACGGATGCTGTTTTCGAACAGCGCCTGCAGGACCTGAGGGACGCCGGAGCCATCCTCGTCGACATCAACGAAGGCCCGGACATGGGCGCCATCGGGCGCAACGAGATCGTGGTCCTGCTGACCGAGCTTCGCGTCGGGATGAACGCCTATCTGGCCTCGACCGACGCCGCGGAGGTGCCGACACGCACCCTCGCCGACCTGATCGCCTTCAACCGTTCGACGCCTGCCGAGGTCGAGCATTTCGGCCAGGAACTTTTCGATGCGGCGGAACAGACGCAGGGCCTGGACGACCCCGACTATATTGAGGCCCGTGCCACGTCCCTGAGGCTCGCCGGGCCGGAGGGCATCGACCGGCTCCTGGCCGAGCATGACGTCGAGATCCTGATCGCGCCGACCACGGGTCCGGCATTCGAGATCACGCTGGGCGACGGCGACGCGTTCGAGGGTTCGGCCTCGCGCCTGCCAGCGGTGGCGGGCTATCCGCATCTGACCGTGCCCATGGGCTTCGTGGGCGACCTGCCGGTGGGGATGAGCTTCATCGGCCCGGCGTGGTCGGACGCGCGCGTCCTCAGCCTCGGCTACGCCTTTGAGCAGCGGACCCAGGCGCGCCGCCCGCCCCGCTTCCTGCCGTGAGCCCCTGGATCGTCAATGGCGTCGGTGTCGCCGCGGCAATCTGCTCGATCGCCAGCTTCGCGCCGCAGATCCTGAAGATCATCCAGGAAAAGGACGCCTCGTCCGTCAGTCTGAAGACCTACGCCCTGACGGTGACGACCTTCGTCCTCTGGACGACTTACGGCGTGCTCGCCCAGGCCTGGCCGGTCGCGGCGTCTAACGCCATCGCGTTTCTGATGGCGCTGACGGTCCTGATCCTGAAATGGCGTTATGGCCGCAAGGACGACTGACTAGAGCGGCTCGTCCGCCATCACCACGGCGCCTTCCGAGCGGGCGCGGGCGCGCTGCACGTCACGCGCGGCGGCCCGGACATCCGGATCGTTGGCGATGGCGCCGAGCGTGATCAGGGCGCGGGCGGCCTCGGCGCCGCCGCCGAAGGCGAGGCCAAGCTGCTCCCAGAAGCCCTGCTGGGCCGGGAAGCGGCGGAGCTGGATTTCATCGTCCTCGCCAATGTCGGCCAGAATCTGGGCGCGACGGACCGCCTCATGGAAGCCGCCGATCTCGTCGACGAGGCCGAGGCGCAGCGCCTGCGAGCCCGTCCAGACGCGGCCGCGGGCGATCTCGCGCACGCGCGCCTCGGGCAGTTCGCGGCCGCGGGCCACGCGGGCGACGAAGCCGTTGTAGATGGTGTCCATCCAGGCCGAGAAGGCCGCGCGGTCCGCCTCGGACAGCTCGTCGGCCGGCGAGAACATGTCGGCCGTCTCGCCGCCGACCGACAGCGACTGCATGTCGACGCCGAACCGCGCCAGAGCTTCGGTCAGAACGAACTTGCCGCCATAGACGCCAATGGAGCCAGTCAGGGTCGTCGGCTGAGCCACGATGTGACTGGCTTCCGAGCTGATCCAGTAGCCGCCCGAGGCGGCATAGGCGCCCATTGAGACGACGACCGGCTTGTCGGCGGCCACCGCGGCGCGCACGGCCGCCAGGATCTGCTCGGACGCCACATCCGAGCCACCCGGCGATGAAACCCGGAAGACGATCGCGCGGACATCGTCGTCCTCGATCGCGTCATAGATCGCCTCGGCGACCTGGTCGGAATAGATGGTGGAGGACTCACCGAACGGGCTGGCGCCGCCACCGGCGCCGGTGACAATCGGGCCCTCGGCCTGGACGACCGCGATGACCGGGCCGGATCCGCTCGAGGTCATGGCGGCTGCATAATCATGGAAGTCGATCGTCTCGGCGCCCTCACCCGCCCGGGTCAGAGCCCGCTGCTCGGCCTCCTCGACCTGGCCGAGGCGATCGACCAGCCCCCGCTCGCGGGCCACCTGGCCGACGGCCGGTCCGGCTTCCAGCGCCTGCTGAAGGACCGTCCGGTCCATGTCACGGTCCCGCGCCGCGTTGGCGACCGCCGAGAGGTAGACCGCATTCATCCAGCTCAGCGTCGCCTCGCGGTGGGCGGCCGTATAGTCGCTCTGCAGGAACGGATTGACCGCATTCTTGTATTCGTAGCGCTGCTCGAACTCCGGCTGGACGCCGTAGCGCTCGAAGGCGCGCGAGAAGAAGATTTCTTCGGTCGAGAGACCAGCCGCCTGAAGCCCGGCGTTGCCCTGCAGCCAGAACTCGTCGGCGGCGGCGCCGACCATGTAGGACGAGACCACGGCGCCCGATTGGTACATGCCCTGGCTGTGCGCGATGACCGGCTTGCCGGCGCGGCGGAAGCGGCTGATGGCCTGGCGGATCTCATCCGCCGCGGCCGGCGTCATGCCGGACTCCGGCAACCGGATGAACAGCCCGCGGACGTTCTCGTCGTCCTGGGCGTGATCCAGCACCTCGACCACGCGCATCACAGACAAGCCGCCGCCGGAGAAGAGGGCGAAGGGATTCTGGGGGTCCTGGTCGGTGACGCCGGAGCGCAGGTCCATCTCGATAACGACGGGTCCAGACGGGCCGGCGGGGGTCGACGAGAGGGACCCCACGATCGTCATCGCGCCGATTACGAAGGCGCCGCCCACGAAGACGAGCAGGGCGACGAACACCGCCGCCATGGTGATGAAGAACTGTTTCATGGACTGACGCTCATCCCCTGGGCCACGGACAGCGGCCCGCCACACCGGCGATATAGGGGTGGACCCCTGACCGTCAAATGAAGACGTCGTAAGCGCGAAAGGGCCGGCCCCTGCGGACCGGCCCTCGCAACCCCTTGCAGCGCCGCCTAGCGGCTGACGTCGAAGACGCCCGAGATGTCGATGCGCACGACGACTTCGCCGCCCTGGACCGGCGTCGCGCCGGCCGCCGCGTCGAAGGATTCAGCGCGCGCATACATCACCGGCGGCATCGGCTGGTAGCCGCCCGTCTCGCTGAGCGTCCGCAGACCGATCAGCCGCATGCCGGTGGCGTCGGCATAGAGTTGCGCCCTGGCCTGCAGCGCCTGGACGGCGGCACGGCGGGCCTGATCCTCGGCGGCGCGGGGATCGCGCAGACCGAAGCTGATACCATTGATCTGGTTGGCCCCCGACGCGACGACGGCGTCGATGGCCTGGCCGAGATTGTCGAGGTCGTGGACCTGGATCGTCACCTGGTTGGACGCCTGGTAGCCGCGCAGGCTGGGTTGGCCGCCGTTGGGCGGATAGTCATAGACGGCGTTCAGGTTCAGGGCCGAGGTCTGGATGTAGCGCTCCTCGACGCCCTCGCGGCGCAGCGCGGCGATGACCTGATTCATCCGGGCCCGGTTCTGCGCCATAGCCTCTTGGGCGGTCGCGGCCTCGGTCTGGACGCCGGTGGTGATGGTGGCCATGTCAGGCGCGAGGCGCACTTCGCCCGACGCCGACAGGTTGAAGGTCGGGCTGTTCACCTGGGCGTGGTGGTCGGTCATGGACTGGGCCTGGGCGGCGGCGGGGGCTGCGACCGCGAGGGTCAGGGCCAGGGCCGAGGCACGCATTAAAGACTTCATGGGGTTCCCCTATCGGAGGTGTGAGCGACGATGCCCACCTTGGCTGTTCCAAGATGAACGAACGCGTGAAGCCTCCGTCAGGGTCCGTGCAGCCTTCGGGCGAAAGCACGGCCCTTTGACGGCGCGCGCCCTGCCCTGCTAGGGGCGGTGACCGCCACGGCGGGCCCGTAGCTCAATGGTTAGAGCCGACCGCTCATAACGGTCTGGTTGCAGGTTCGAGTCCTGCCGGGCCTACCGGGCGGAGGGCGCTCAGCGCCCGCCGTGAACCTGGACCATGGCGGACTGACAGCCCGGCATGCCGCCCTGGGTTTCCGAGACACCGCTTTGGATGATGGCGTCAGCAGGGACGCTGTTTCCATTGCCGTCCGCACCGATCGCGGAGGGCGACGTGCCGGTGCTGCCGGTCTGGGCCTGGCCGCTGCGCCCCGAGCCGCCGCTGGCCGCGCCGCAGCTCGACTGGCGCTCGACCATCAGGGTCCAGCGCAGGGGCGAGCCGGCGAGCTGGCCGGAATCGGCGCGCTCGACGCGGGCCAGGCCCATGCTCGTCAGGGCCGCCTCGCCGAAGTCGGCGCTATCGGCGGACACCAGGCTGCAGTTGCCGAGGGACCCGTCCGCCTGGGCGACGCAGTCGACCGTGGCGGCGATCCGCTCGCCGCGGTCCTGGCCGCTCATGTTCCAGAGACCGACCAGCGTCGGGCGCTCGACCCACATCAGGTGCTGGTCGACCGGGTGGAAGCGATCCGGAAGCGTCGATTCCGGCCAGTTGCCGAACCGGAGGGTGAAGGCGAAGGTCCGGCCCTCGGGCGAGCCGCCATCGCGGGCGGCGACACGGGCGCGCTCCATGACGCGCACGCCGGCCAGGCCAAACTGGCGATCGACCGGAGCCTCGTCGAGGATCGAACAGTCGAGACGCCCCTCGGCGTCAGAGGTGCACAGCACCTGCGCGAGGCCGCGACGTCCGTCGTGGCGGGTCGTCCGGTAGAAGCGGTTCATGTCCCGCACCGACGGACTGCGGGTCCACACGAGGCCGACGTCCTCATAGGTCGGATAGCCTTCGACCTGGGCGGCGGCAGGCGTGGGTGCGGCGACGCCCGCGACAAGGACGGTCGAACCGATAGCGGCCGCTAGGGCCAGGGCCAGGGTACGCATGGCTGACAGCTCCGGTGATTGATCAAGGGTGTCGATCAAACGCCGAATTTGAGGCGCTCGCAAGGCAACTTTCCGCGGCGGCGGCAGCCCAAAAAGAAAAGGCGGCGGGGATTGCTCCCCGCCGCCTCAGTCTTTTCAGACGTCGTGTCGCTTAGAAGCGGCGCGAGATCTGGATGAAGCCACGACGGCCAGCCATGTCGTACTGGTTCAGCGCGGCGGTGCCGACGCGGAACTGCCCCTGCGACTGGGCCGGCGGACGCTCGTCGAACACGTTCTGGATACCGGCCTGGAAGGTCCAGTCGTCCATACGGTAGCGCAGCGAGAAGTCGTGGTAGGTTTGGAACTCCGTGTACTGCTTGTAGTACACGCAGTAGTTCGGCGGGGTGTTGGTGGCGCAGTTCGTCGACAGCACGCCGTTCGGGATATCCGCGTAACGGCTGTAGGCGAAGACGTCGCCGCCGAAGTCCTCGGTGTCCGAGGCCTTGGACAGCATGTCGATACCCCAGAAGGCGGTCCAGTCACCACGGTCGAAGCGGATGTTCAGCTGACCGGTGAAGTCCGGCTCGTTGGTGTCACCGTTCGTGTCTTCCGGCAGCGAGGCGCCGAACAGGGTGGTGCGGTCTTCCAGCTGCCAGGTGAACTGACCGTCGATGGTCAGGTCGCCGAAGGCGAACTCGTGGCCGTAGCGCACGGTCAGGTCGATACCGCGGTTGGTCTGCGAAGCGACGTTGACGTAGCTGTTGTTGACGTACTGGATCGCGTTCGGACCGGCCGTCGGCGTGGTCGTCTGCGGCGGACGGCCCGAGCCGTTACGCTGGAAGAGCGTGCAGAACGGGTCGGTCGGGAAGGTGTCCGAACGGTAGCACGAACCAACGATGTTGGCGGCGCCGAAGGTACGGACTTCGTTCTCGACGTCGATCTCGAAGTAGTCGACGGCCACCGAGAAGTCGATGAACGCCGGCGTCCAGATCACGCCGAAGGTGCGGGCTTCAGCCGTTTCCGGCTCCAGCACGCCCAGGCCGCCGCCCGTGATGATCAGGGCCGAGGAGGTGCCGGCCGCGGTGTAGTCGATCGGGATACCGTCGGCGGCGCAGTTGGCCTGGATGAACGGGTTCGAGCTGTCTTCCCACTGCAGGCAGGGGTCGATGGCCGTCTGGCCCGCGAACGAGGTCTGGTTGGCGAGATACAGTTCGTACAGCGCCGGGGCGCGGAACGAGGTGCCGGTCGTGGCGCGCAGACGCCAGGCCGGGGTGATCTGCCAGTTCAGGCCGACCTTGTAGGTGTCGGACGACCCGTAGGAGTCGTAGTCCGAATAACGGCCCGACAGGTTCAGGGTCAGTTCGTCGATGCCGGTGAAGCCGCGGATCAGCGGGATTTCGAACTCGGCGAAGGCTTCACGGACGGTGTCCTCACCGCGCGTACGGCCCGCGGCGGTCAGACCCCACAGGTTGTTCAGCTGGGCCTGCGGATCCGGGTTGTCGTCGATCTCTTCGTTCCGGATGTGGAAGCCGACGGCGGCGCCGACCATGCCCGCCGGCAGCTCGAACAGATCGCCAGCGATCGAGCCTTCAACGTAGCGGTGGTCGTAGACGGTGTTGGCGTCCTGGACGAAGGTCAGGAAGTTGCGCTCGGCGTCCGTCAGGTTGCCTTCGAGCACGCGGCGCGAAGTCCACGGCACGCCGCCCGGCTGGGCGGCCAGGAAGGTGGCGCACGAGTAGTTCGACGGGTTCAGGGCGCCCACGAACTGGAAGCAGGGCGAACCCGTGGCGGCCAGGTTGATGGTGCCGTTGGTGTTCATGCCGGTGACCGCGGCGACGCGGTCGGCGTAGAACGACTCCTGGCTGTAGTCACCGTCCGAACGAGCCCACTGAGCGAACAGGTCCCAGTCCCAGCTGGACAGGAAGCCGGCGTTGCCGAACGAGCCGCGCAGACCGACGACGCCGCGGTAGTAGTCGATCGACTGATCGCCATCCAGGGTCCACGGAATGATCGGCAGGATGGTCGAACCGACGAACGGCGTGCCCGTGTCGGGACGCTGGGCGCCCGGGATCGTCGAGTTCACGGTCGGGAAGAACTGGCGGACGCCGTCCTGCTCCGACTGGCGGCGGTTGTAGAGGAACTCGCCGTACAGCTCGATGTTCGGCGTGATGTCGAAGCCGCCGAAGGCCGTGACCGTGTAGCGCTCGACCGGGGCCACAACCGTGGCGCGGTCATAGTAGGGGTGCTCACCGCGGTAGTAGGTGAAGGTGCCCGGATAGCCAGCGCGGGCTTGGCGAGCCATGCCGACCACGTTGGTGTTGTTGCCCGGGACGGCGTAGTTATAGCCGGGGTTCTGATAGATCAGATCCATGGTGCCGCCGCCATCGTTCGCGCGCAGAGCCTGGGCGAAGATGTTGTAGCACTGCGGCTGGCCGGTCACCTGGTCGAGGTGATCGATGCGGCTGCGGTCGTACGGGTCGAACAGGTAGTCGGCGGCGCAGGCGGTGTCTTCACGATCGCCGCGGATCAGACCGTCCTGGCGGTAGTAGTCGAAGCCAGCCTGGATGTAGCCGCGGTCGAAGGTCGAACCCCAGCCGATGTTGTAGCGCTGGATGTCGGCGCCGCCGTCGAACGAGCGGTTGATGTAGGCCGAGGCCTCGATGCCGTCCAGGTTCGTGCGGGTGATGATGTTGACGACGCCGGCGATGGCGTCGGAGCCGTAGATCGACGAAGCGCCGTCCTTCAGGATTTCAACGCGCTCGATCAGCGACTGCGGGATGACGTTCAGGTCGACGGCCTGAACCTGACCGCGCGTACCGGCCGGGCCGACGCGACGGCCGTTCAGCAGGACCAGGGTGCGCTGGGCGCCCAGGCCGCGCAGCGACACCGAGTTGATGTTGCCACCGCCTTCGGTGACGAAGCCGGTCAGCTGGTTGTTCAGCTGGAACGAGCCCGACGCGATCGTCGACTGCTGCAGCAGCTCGGCGGTGTCGACGAGACCCTCGAGGGTCGCCTGCTCGCCGGTGATGACCTGAACCGGGGCGGTCGAGGAGAATTCGTCGCGGCGGATGCGCGAGCCGGTGACGACGACTTCTTCGACTTCATCGTCTTCGTCAGAGGCCTGGGCCTGGGCAGCGGGCTGCTGCTGAGCCATCGCCAGCGACGGAGCCGCCATCGCGAAGCCCGCGATGAAGGTCGTAGCCAGCAGAAACTTCTTGTCGAACGCCATAGAGAACTTCCCCCAGTCGGCGGTTAAAACGGCGGACGCGCAAACGCCCGATGGAGAGGGTCCCCCTCCGATCGTGGCGACCGTAACAACTTTCCGCCTAGGTCCAAGCACATCGCGGCGGGATTGTGCGATTTCCAACCGAACCGTAACGCATCCGCCACAGTTGGGGCACGATTGGGACACGATCGGCCCGCACGGCCCGCAGGAGAGGCTCCCTTTTCGCAATTATAAAGCGCTCCGCGCCTCGTTCAGGGCCTTGCCAGCCGGTCGCGGAGGCCCCGGTGGCTGACGCGAGCGCAAGGATTGCGACTCACGGACGCCCGCAAATCCAGCTGGCCGGCGCAACGACCGCAGGGCGGAAGGCCGGCAGAATCGCCCTCGAAAATTCAAGGTCGCGCGACTTCGCGGAGCCGCTATAAAACACGGGTGGGCCTTTTTCCCCGTCCAGCTCCAAGAGTGAAATCCATGCGCCTTCGCAAGACGCTTCTCGCCGCCGCGGCCCTTTCCGTGCTCGCGATCGGCGCAGCCGACCTCGCCGTCGCCCAGACCCCGACCCCGCCGCCGGCCACCGCCTGGGCGCGAGAGGCCGCGATGGCCTCGGTGACCCTGTCGCCCGACGGCCGCCACATGGCGGCGATCGTTTCGCCGGACGGCGTCCAGCGCGCCATCGCCATCTGGGACACGGCCAACCTGGCGGCGGATCCCTATCTGATCGGCTCCGACGACCGGACCGAGTTCCTCAGCGTCCAGTTCGTCAAGAACGACCGCCTGTTCGTCACGACGCAGCAGCTGTCGAACTACAACCCGTTCAGCGGAACGGTCGAGCAAACCTACCGCTACCGCACCCAGCTGATCGACCTGGAAGGCGAGCCGATGCGCTTGCCCGGGTTCGAGGGCCTCGAGGACGCCCAGGCGACCTACATTGGCTACGGCACCCTCATCAGCACCCTGCCCAATCACGAGACCGACATCCTGATCCAGGAGCCGGGCGGCCTGGGCGGCGACGTCTATCGCTACAACACCCGGACCGGTCAGGCTTCTCGCGTCGAGCGCGGCTCGGACGAGTATTTCGGCCTGCAGGCGGACCTGAACGGTGACATCCGCGCCCGCCAGTCGGTCAATCTGGCCGGCGCCAACACGACCTTCACCATCTGGCTGCGGCACCCCGACACGAACGCCTGGGAAGAGCATTTCGAGTGGTCGGTGTCGAACCGCGAACCGGTGTCGGTCGTGGGCTTTACCAACGATCCCAACATCGTGCTGATCCAGTCGACGCGCGGCACGGACCACGCGGCGATCTACGAGTACGACATCCGCAACCGCCAGATGGGCGAAGCGGCCTTCGCGCATCCGCTGTTCGACGCCAGCGACGTGATCCAGTCGCGCGATCCGGCCACCTACGGCGAGATTCTGGGCTTCACCTATCAGGGCGAGCGCGGCCAGACCTACTGGACCGAGCCGCGTCTGGAGCAGGCCATGACGACGCTGCGCGCCGCCATGGGCATCACGATGGAGCCGGTGAACTGGGTCGACATCTCGACCGGCCAGCGCCGCCGCTTCCAGGTCGGTGACGGCGCCGACATCTCGATCAACAGCTGGTCGAACGACCTCAGCATGATGATCGTCGAGAAGTCGGGCCCGCGCACCCCGCCGGAGTACTATCTGGTCCAGAACGGCCGGGCCCGCCTGCTGGGCCGCGCCTATCCGGAGATCGACCAGAACGCGCTGGGCGACACCCGCCTGATCCAGTACGCGGCCCGCGATGGCCTGATGGTGCCCGCCTTCCTGACCACGCCGAACCCGACGATCTTCGGCGACGGCCCCTACCCGACCATCGTGACGCCGCACGGCGGTCCCTGGGCGCGTGACAGCCTCGACTGGGATCCGACCGGCTGGACCCAGTACTTCGCCTCGCGCGGCTATGCCGTCCTGCAGCCCCAGTATCGTGGCTCCGACGGCTGGGGCCAGCGCCTCTGGCGCGCCGGCGACAATGAGTGGGGCGGCCGGATGCAGGACGACAAGGACGACGGCGTCCAGTACCTGATCGCCCAGGGCATCGCCGATCCGAACCGGGTCGCCATGCACGGCTATTCCTACGGCGGCTACGCCGCGATGGTGGCGGCGGTCCGTCCGAACGGCCTTTATCAGTGCGCCATCGCCGGCGCGGGCCCCTCGTCGCTCGATCTGATCCGCCGGCAGGTCTATTCGAACCCGATCGGCCGCCACTACCAGGGCCAGTTCCTCAACGGGATGAGCCCGATCGATCACATCTCCGACGTGTCGATCCCGGTCTTCCTCTACACCGGCGACCGCGACACCCGCGTGCGGCCCAATGAGTCGGAAGCCTTCGCCTCGGCCCTTCGCGGCGCCGACAAGCAGGTGACCATCTCGATCCTGCCGGACATGGAGCACACCCTGAACACCTGGACGCCGGCCAATACGGCGAACATGCTGACGGCGGTGGAGAACTACCTGCGTACGGAATGCGGACCCGGCGGCCTGTAAGGTCGCTCACAGAGCCGACAGAGGGGGCGGGTCCGCAAGGGC
>CAMLNT010000025.1 GCA_946481425.1 uncultured Brevundimonas sp. | reverse complement strand
CTGGTCCGCGACGCCAAGCTCTACGACATCGGAGCCGGCACCAACGAAATCCGCCGCTTCCTCATCGGGCGGGAGCTGCTCGGGGCGTGATCCAGCTCGCGGTCCTGATCGGGCTGGGACTGGCGGCCTTCCTCGCATCCGCGATCGTGGCCAACG
This sequence comes from uncultured Brevundimonas sp., assembly GCA_946481425.1. The sequence continues at coordinate 17,333 of CAMLNT010000025.1, read as the reverse complement.
TCGCCCTGGTCCGCCTGCGGGAACTGGAACAGCGCCGGATCATCCGTGAGGAGGTCCCAAACGACGAAACCGGCATGGACGGCTGGCGCGTCGCCAGGTTCCTGTGGCGGGTTCGCGTGCCGCTGAACTGCACGACGGCTCGACGGCTGGTCGACCTCTTCCGCGGACTTCAGGTGCTGGCCGCTGGCCTGATGCTTTGGGGTCTATTGGGCGCATGACCGTGAGCGCAGCGCTGGGTCGGGTTCCGCCAGAGGTCATGGACGACCTCAAGGCGCGCTACGCCGAACCGCAGCGGGCCTATCATGTCTGGCGACATATCGAGGCGCTGCTTCGGTGGGCTGAGGAGCGGGAGTCGGCCCTCGCCGACGTGGACGCCGTGGTCCTGGCCATCCTGTTCCATGACGCGATCTACGATCCCACGCGCTCTGACAATGAGGCGGTGAGCGCCCGGCTTCTCGAGGCCGCTCCGCTTGATGGCTTTTCTGCCCAATCCCGGTCGCGCGCCGTCCGCATGGTGGAAGCCACCGCGCGGCACGAAATCCCCCTCGATGTCGTATCGACGCACAGGAACGACCTCGCCGAGTTCCTCGACATGGACCTCTCGATCCTTGGCGCTTCCGAAGCAGTCTTTGATCGCTACGAGGAGGATGTCCGGCAAGAATATGCCTTCGTCCCGGAAGGTCTCTTCAGAGCGGGGCGGAGACGCATCCTCGAAGGCTTCCTGGCGAGACCCGCACTCTATTTCAGCGACTGGGGCCGGGCGCGCTTCGAAGGCGCTGCCCGATCGAACCTCAAGAGATCGATCGCCGCCCTGGCATGACCGAGTTGATCCGCTCGCTGACCCTCGCCGACCTGCCGGCTGTGCTGGCGCTTCAGGCCGAATGCTACCCGCCCGCCATCCGTGATGGCGAAGCTGCTTTCGTCAGCCGGATCGCCCTGGCCCCGGACTGGTGCTGGGTCATCGAGACGGACGGCCTGCTGGACGCCTATCTGATCAGCCACCCTTGGCCGACGATGTCGCCGCCGGCGCCCGACACCGTCCTGACAACGGCCCAAGGCGACTGCTGGTACATCCATGACCTGTCTATCGCGCCGCGCGCGCGCGGGCAGGGGCTCGCCCGGCCGCTGCTTGCCGCCTGTCTCGAAGCCCACCCCGACATCACCCGCTCGGAGCTGGTGGCCGTCCCGGGTGCGGAACCAGTCTGGCTTCGAATGGGGTGGTCCAGGGTGACGGGCCTGTCCTCTGTCCTGTCCGCCAAGGTGGCGGGCTATGGCGACGGCTCAGTCTACATGGCTCGCGACTGGACCTGATAGGCGCCCGCTTCCCGCCGCCATATTTCATTGAATTCAAAGCAACTGCTTCCGAGTCCGAGGGAACTTTTCCCCGCGCAACAGGGCGCGCCTAGGCTGTCGTCATGGTTTTGCCGATCTCCTTCGACGCTCGCGCATCTTTCGGGTCGTGTTTGTCATGTCGGGAATCGCGCGGATCGGCAGGCAAACGCATGATGCTCCTGATGCTCCTGAGGCCGTTTATTCGGGAACATCAGGGCGTCGGTGGTGCGGCAGTTACATCGGTCACGGCTCGCCGAGGGTCGGGCGGAACATCATGCGCAACGCGCTTCCCTAGCGACGACTCGGCCTGATTAGGGTTTATAGGGACGGATGCCGCTTACGATCCTCTACATCGCCGAAGCCGACCCGATGGCCGCCGTGATGTCCTCCGGCGTGCTGGCCCAGATGGTCGACGAGGCGCCGGGCGCCCGGTTCACCGTCGTGGGCTCGCCGGAAAGCGCGCCCCTGTTCCGTGACGTGCCCGGTCTTGACCGCCTGATCATCCTTCCCAGCGAGAGCAAGGCCGACTGGTTCAAGCTCTGGGACCGGCTCAAGACCCGCCGCTGGGGCGTCATCGTGGATATGCGCGGGAGTCGGATTTCCGGCTGGCTCAAGCGCGATCGCCGCGCTGTCCGTACGGCCATCGACGAACCGATGCATGCCGTCGAGGCGGCGGCTCAGGTTCTCAAGCTCGAAAAGCCCGTCGCTCCTCATCTGTTTTTCGGGGACGAGACGAAGGCCGCCGCCGACGCCCTCATCGCCGACAAGCCGGGCTCGGTCCTGGCGCTGGGCCCCGGCGTCGACTGGATCGGGAAACGCTGGCCGTCCGAACGTTTCACCAAGGTCGCAGCGGCTCTCGTCGGCGACGGAGGGCCGATGGCAGGCGGCCGACTGATGCTGGTCGGATCCGAGAAGGACCGGGACGCCGCCCACACGATCCGGTTCGCCGTTTCCCGTGACCGGGTCATCGAGCTGCAGGGCAAGCTGGACCTGCTCGAAACGGCCGCCGCGCTTCGCCACGCCCGTCTGTTTGTCGGAGGGGATTCCATCTGGACCCAGCTCGCGGTCGCCGCGGGCGTCCCGGCGCTGGGCGTCTACGGGCCCTCCGACGAGGCGATTACGCGTCCGTGGACCGGTGTTGCGGTGCGGGGTTCGCGTTCGGTCGAGGAGTTCCGGGTCATCGATCCTGGCTTGAATCAGCACATCCAGCACATGATGGATGTGCCGGTGGAGCCCGTCACAGCCGCGGCGCTCAAGCTGTTCTACAAGTCCGAGCCGCCCGTCCTGGAGCCCGCCCATGGCTGAGACCTACGACCTGATCGTCCGTGGCGGCGAGATCATCAACCATGCGGGCAGGGGGCTCGGCGACGTCGGCGTCAAGGACGGCCGCATCCTGCGCATCGGCGATCTGGGCCAGGCGTCCGCCGGCGAAGTCGTCGACGCGACCGGTCTGCTTGTGATGCCGGGCGTCATCGACACCCAGGTCCACTTCCGCGAACCGGGCCTCGAATGGAAGGAAGACCTCGAGAGCGGGAGCCGCGGCGCCGTCCTTGGCGGCGTCACTGCCGTGTTCGAGATGCCGAACACCGAACCGACCACGACCGACCCGGACGCCCTCGCCGACAAGCTCGCCCGGGCTCGCGACCGCATGTGGTCCGACCACGCCTTCTACGTCGGCGGCACTATGGAGAACGTCGAGCGTCTGGGTGAGCTCGAGCGCCTGCCGGGGTGCTGCGGGGTCAAGGTCTTCATGGGCGCCTCGACCGGCTCGCTTCTGATCGCCGATGACGAGGGCGTCGAGGCTGTCCTGCGCAACGTCAACCGTCGCGCCACCTTCCATTCCGAAGACGAGTTCCGTCTGGCCGAGCGCCGGGGTCTCGCCCGCACCGGGGATTGGACCAGCCATTACGAAGTCCGCGACGCTGAGGCCGCCTTCAGCTCGACGCGCCGGCTCGTCGGCCTGGCCGAGAAGCTCGGCAAGCGCATCCACGTGCTCCACGTGACGACCGCCGAGGAAGTCGCCTTTCTCGCCGACCACAAGGACGTCGCGACCGTCGAGTTCACGCCCCAGCACCTGACGCTCGAAGCGCCCGAGGCCTATGAGCGGCTCAAGGGCCTGGCCCAGATGAACCCGCCGATCCGCGAGGCGCGCCACCGCCAGGGCCTGTGGGACGGCATCGCCCAGGGCGTCGCCGACGTCATCGGCTCCGACCACGCGCCCCATACGCTTGAGGAAAAGGCGCGGCCCTATCCGGCCTCGCCCTCCGGCATGCCGGGCGTCCAGACCCTGCTGCCGGTCATGCTGGATCATGTCGCCAAGGGCCGCCTGAGCCTCGAGCGCCTCGTGGACCTGACCTCGGCCGGGGCCCAGCGCGTCTTCCAGATCGCCGGCAAGGGCCGGATGGCCGAGGGCTGGGACGGGGACTTGACCCTCGTCGACCTGAAGGCGCGCCGCACCCTGACCCATGCCGACATGGCGACCCGATCCGGCTGGACGCCCTTCGACGGCATGGAGGTCGAGGGCTACCCCGTGGCCACCATCATCCGCGGCCGGGTGGTGATGCGCGACGGGGAGCTCGCCGACCAGGCCCACGGCCGCCCGGTCCGCTTTCAGGAAACGCTCAACGCCTGACATGAAAAAGGCCCCGGGATGGCTCCCGGGGCCTCGTTCATTGGGCTCTGCCTGGGATCAGGCGCCGAGCTCGCAGCGGGTGCCGCCGCGCTCCGCCGAGGTCGCGCAGGTCTGCGACTGCACGAAGGCCGAGCGGTCCGGACGCAGCACGGTGATGAAGCCGGCTCCGCCATCGCAGCGGATCTCGATCACATCGCCGGCCACGTTCTGGCCACCGGCCTGCTCGGCCGTCAGACGACCGGCCATCCGGAAGTCCGCGATCGAGCACGAAGCCAGGCTCGGACGGTTGCGGGCCAGGACGTTCAGGTTGTCGATCAGCATGCCCTTGGTGGTCAGCGAGCAGCCACCGATACGGGCTTCAGCCGTGAGGCAGTCGATTTCCTCGGCCGAACCCGAAGCGTTCGGCAGGAAGGCCACCAGGCCCCACGGACGATCCGAACAGGAGAACTCCACGACCGTGCGGCGATCGCCTTCCATCTCCTGGCGGGGCGAGCGATTGTCGATGTAGGCGCAGGAGATGCCGGCCGAGGCCAGGCGCGCCTGCAGCTCTTCGGCGCTCGCGGCCGCGACGGCCGTGCCTTCCGAGAGGGTGCAACCGCCCGCGATACCGCTCGCTGCCGCGCACTCGATAACCGATTCAAAGGCGTTGGCCGAATCGGTGCGGACCATGAACCCGAGCCCGTCCGCGCAGCCGACTTCGTAATAGCGCTGACCGGTGGTTCCGTTGGCGCCGACGAAGCGGGCGTTCGACGCGGCACAGGAGCGACCCGACGGAGCCGCCAGGGCGGCGACCCAGGCCGCCTGCTCGGCGGCCGGCGAGAACTGGCAGGTTCCGCCAGCGGCCGTGACCTGCAGGCAGGGCATCACGTTCTGGACCTGGCCCGCCGTCGTGACGTCGAACCAGAACCCGTCCGCGGACGGGCAGCCAACTTCGTAGCGCTGCTCGCCGGTGTTGGTGGCGCCAACCCAGCGGGCCTGATCCACTGCGCAAGTGATCCCGGCGGCTTGAACGAAGCCGGCGACCGAGGCCACGACGTCGGTGTTGCCGGCCAGGGTGCATTCGGCGCCGACTTCGGCGGCGGGGTCTTCGGCGCGGCGCGCCGCGACCGAGGCGTTGTTGGCGATGCAGTTGATGGTCGTGGCCGGATCGTTGTCGAGCAGCAGGAAGCCCGGAGCGCCGCGGCAGCCGACCTCATAGAGCGTGCGGCCCTCGCCGTTGCGGCCGATGAACCGGCCGGTATCGTAATCGCACGACAGGCCATCGCGCTGGATCAGCAGGCGGAGTTCGTCGTCGATTTCCGTCTGGGTCGGCACGGTCTGCCCGCGGGTCCGGCTCTGGGCCGAGGCCTCCATGGGCGCGGTGATCGCCATCAGGGCGACGGCCGCCCCGGCGATCACGGAAAAGAAGGATTGTTTCATCGGCGAGGGTCCTCGTCTCAAGGGTGGGCCACGGCTAAGGGCGCAGGCGCCCCTTGGTCAAGTCACAACCCGTCGAACGCGCGTACGGGCAGAAGAGCGCATGGTTTCGCAGATCGTTTTTGACGGGGAGATGAACGAGGCGCTACAACAAGAAAGTTGCTTTAGGAGACGCGCTCTTGCCGGACGGCGTGCCAGACATCGAACGCGGATCCAGGCCGGCTCGGGCCGAGCTGGTCTTTCCGTGTGGCGAGCCGCCTGTGGGGGGACAGGCCGTTGAGGTCGCGCCCGGGGTCCTGTGGGTCCGGTCGCCGCTGCCAATGGCGCTGGATCACATCAATCTGTGGGCTCTGCGCGACGGGGGCGGCTGGACGGTCGTTGACACTGGCCTGAACTATCCGGCCGCACGCGAGGGCTGGGAGGCCGTCTTCGAGGGTCCGCTCGATGGGCGGCCCGTCCGGCAGGTGATTTGCACCCACATGCATCCGGATCACGTTGGACTCGCCGGCTGGATGACCCGCCGGTTCAGCGCCCCCCTGGCGATGAGCCGACTCGAGTATGTCACGATGCGAATGCTCGTCTCCGATGCCGGGCCGGCGCCGGAGGAGGGAGCGGAGTTCTATCGTGCCTGTGGCTGGAGCGAGGCGCAGATCGAAGGCTGGCGCTCGCGGTATGGGCTGTTCGGCAAGGGCGTGAGCGAGCCGCCTGTGGCCTACCACCGCCTGACGGCCGGCGACGTGCTGGCGATCGACGGCAAGCCGTGGCGGCTGGTCGGTGGCGATGGGCATTCGCCTGAGCACATCTGTCTCCTGCGCGAGGAGGATGGGGTGTTCATCGCGGGAGATCAGCTCCTGCCCAGGATCAGTTCGAATGTCTCCGTCTGGCCAACGGAGCCCGACGCCGACCCGCTGACCGACTGGCTTGCGTCGCTGGAACGGCTGAAAGCCGAGGTCCCCGCCGAAGCCCTTGTGCTTCCTGCGCATGGCGAGCCGTTCAAGGGCGCGCACGCTCGACTGGACGCCCTGATCCGGGGACATGAGACGTCGCTCAAAAGGCTCTTGCGGACGTTGCGAGAGCCAAAGAGGGCCATTGACGTTTTCGGTTGCCTGTTCGCCCGGCCGATCGGCGATGGGCTGCTTGGCATGGCGACCGGCGAGAGCCTGGCCCACCTGAACTGCCTGGTCCGTCGGGGCGAGGCAATCCGTGAAACCGACGCTGAAGGCGTCTGGCGCTGGCGCGCCGCCTGAGGACACCATGAGCCACATCAAGACCGACATCGCCGACGGCATCCTCACGATCAGCCTGGACCGCGCGGACAAGAAGAACGCCATCACTCAGGCGATGTACGCCGAGCTGGCTTCGGCCGTGCGGAGCGGGCAAGACAATCCTGCCGTGCGCGTGATCCTGTTCCGCGCGGAGGGCGACAGCTTCTCGGCGGGCAACGACATCGGCGATTTCGCTACCATTGCGATGGGCGGCAAGCGGCCGGGCGACATGGCGGTGTTCGATTTTCTCAAGTCGATGGCCTATCTCGACAAGCCGGCAGTTGCATCGGTCAAGGGTCGGGCGGTCGGGATCGGCCTGACGCTTCTGCTGCATTGCGATCTGGTCGTCGTGGCGGACAACGCCTTGATGTCCACGCCGTTCGTGAACCTGGCCCTGGCGCCGGAAGCCGCCTCGACGCTGTTGCTGCCGATGGTCATCGGTCACCAGCGGGCGTTCGAGATGTTCGCGCTGGGCGAGCCCATAGACGGAAAGACGGCTCACGCTTGGGGTCTCGCGAACCGTTGCGTTCCGGCCGATCAGGCGGATGCCGAGGCGCTGCGGCTGGCGCAGGCGCTGGCCGCGCGCGCACCGGGCTCGCTGGCCGGCACCAAGAAGCTGATGCGCGACGCGGAGCGGCTCTGGACCCTGATGCAGCAGGAGGGCGAGGTCTTCGGCGCCCAGATGCTGAGCCCAGAGGCGCGCGAGGCCTTTACCGCCTTCTTCGAGAAACGCCCCCCGAACTTTGCCATTGCCGCGGAGGCGTGATCGCGCTGAGCCGCCCATACCGGTCTGGCACGCGCAATTGATCCTTGGCGAAGCCAGGGATCGGCCTTATGGGGCCGCCTCCCATGACTGAAGCCGCCCCACAATCCGCCATTATCGCCGAAGAGACGCCGTTTGACGCGGCGTCGATCGAGCGCGTGGTCGATGCGGCGTTTGGGCCGGGGCGCTTCGTCAAGACAGCCGAGCGGCTGCGCGAAGGATCGGCGCCAGTGGCCGGACTGGTCGCACGGGCCGGGCGCGAGTTGATCGGATCGGTGCGCCTGTGGCCCATCACGGTCGGCGGCAGACCCGCGGCCTTCCTGGGTCCTATCGCGGTGATGACCGCCTGGCGCAGTGGCCGGATCGGCGCGGCCCTGGTCGAGGCCTGTGTCACCCGGGCGCGGTCGATGGGCCTGTCGGGCGTTCTGCTGGTGGGTGACGCCCCGTATTTCGGGCGGTTTGGGTTCGAGGCCGCGCCGAAGGCCTTGATGCCCGGGCCGGTCGATCAGCGCCGGGTCCTATGGCTCAGCCTGGACGGCTCGGCGGGTGAGGGGCCGGTCCAGCGCGGCTGAAACCGCTTGCGGTGGAGCAGTGGCGCTTCCACCTTCATGCCATGACGATGTTGGGAGCCCTGCCGGCCGGACTGATCGGGATCACCGAAGCGGCGAAGCGCGCCCTGCCGCCGGTGCACCACTGGAACCCCGAGCACTGCGGCGAGATCGATATCGTGATCCGTTCCGACGGCGTCTGGATGCACGAAGGATCGCCGATTGGGCGCAGGGAATTGGTCCGGCTTTTCTCAACCGTCCTGCGGCTCGATCCGGACGGGTATCATCTGGTCACGCCGGTCGAGAAGTTGAAGATCACCGTGGAGGATGCGCCGTTTCGCGCCATCGCCTGCGAGCGGCGGGGCGATGACCTCGTCTTCGTTACCGACGTCGGCGACGAGACCGTGGCCGGTCCGGACAATCCGATCCGGGTGGATGTGGACGCCGACGGGACGCCACGGCCCTACGTCCATGTCCGGCGCGGCCTCGAGGCCCGGATCGAGCGAGCGGTCTTTTACGACCTGGTCGAGACGGCTGAGCTCAGCGCCGATGGCGAACTCGGCGTGCGCTCAGGCGGGGCCTGGTTTGCCTTGGGGCGTGTGACGTGAAGTCGACGCGGCTTGAACTTCGGCTGCGCGCCGCTCTGGACCCGCTCGAGTCCTGGGAGGCGGAAGCGCGTCCGGGACGGTCGGACTATGATCTAAACCCCGGGCTCAAACCGCGCGTGGCGCGTGAGCTTCGGCCGGCCGCCGTGCTGATCCCCGTCGTGGCGCATCAAGACCAGGCGACCGTCTTGCTGACGCGGCGATCCGACACCCTCAATAGCCACACCGGCCAGGTCGCATTTCCTGGCGGCCGGCTCGATCCAGGCGAGACTGCCCTGCAGGCCGCACTTCGTGAGGCCGAGGAGGAGGTCGGTCTGGCGGCGGACCGGATCCGACCGATCGGCCTGTCCGACACCTATGAGACCGGCACTGGTTTTCGCATCACGCCAGTCGTGGCGATGGTCGAGCCGCCCTTCCAGCTGGCCCTCAATCCCGACGAGGTCGCGGAAGTCTTCGAGACGCCGTGGGAATTTCTCATGGACGAGGCGAACCATCGCCGCCACTCGATGGTATGGCAGGGCGCCGAGCGATCCTACTGGGCCATGCCGTGGGATGACGGCGGCGTCGAGCGCTACATCTGGGGCGTCACGGCCGGAATGATCCGGGCGCTGCACGCCCGCGTGTCGGCCGTGGCGGAGGATGCGGCGTGAAACGGCTTTCAGGCCAGGACTGGATTGGCTCGGCCCAGACCGTCGCGGTGCTCGACGCGCTCGAGTCCGCCGGCGGCAAGGCGCGCTTCGTGGGCGGCTGCGTGCGCGACGCCCTGATCGGTCGCGCGGTTTCGGACATCGACATCGCGACCGACCTCGCGCCGGAGCTCGTCGTCAGGGCAGTCAGGCAGGCTGGCCTCAAAGCGGTGCCGACGGGGATCGAGCACGGCACCGTCACGGTGGTCAGCTCCGGCCGGCCGTACGAAGTCACGACACTTAGGCGCGATGTTTCGACCGATGGGCGACGCGCGACCGTCGCCTTCACAACCGAATGGCGCGAGGACGCTCAACGCCGCGACTTTCGACTCAATGCGCTCTACGCTGATCGTCACGGGACGGTTTTCGATCCGACCGGTGATGGCGTGGCGGACGCCGAGGCCGGGCGGATCGTCTTCGTGGGCGACCCCGAGCAGCGGATTCGCGAGGATTATCTGCGCATCCTCCGATTCTTCCGGTTCCGGGCCTGGTTCGGGCGCGGTGAGCCCGACGCCGCGGCGCTTGCGGCCTGTGCGCGGCTCAAGGATGGCCTGAGCCAGCTGTCGGCGGAACGGATTTCGGCCGAGGTCCTCAAGCTGTTGGCCGCGCCCGACCCTCGCGCGGCTGTCCACATCATGGCCGAGACAGGGGTGCTGGAACGGGTGCTGCCCTGGACCACCAGTGGCAAGCTTTTCCTGCCCATGATCCGCATATCGGCAGATCCGATCCTGCGCCTGTCGAGCCTGCTGCCGGAAGATCCGGGCGTGGTCCGCCAGGCCGCCGAGACGCTGCGCCTGTCCAACGCGCAGAAGGCGCGACTGGTCGAGGCGGTGTCCAACGGCTGCGACATAAGCGTCGACATGGCCTCGGCCGAAGCGCGCGCGGCCCTCTACCGGATCGGGCGTCAGGCTTTTCGCGATCGGCTGTTCCGCGCGTGGGCGGCGGAGCCGCTGTCGGCAACGGGCGCCGAGGCGCTGCTGGCCCTGGCTGACGACTGGATCCGCCCGGCCTTCCCGATAACGGGCGAGGATCTGAAGGCCGCCGGCATCTCCGCAGGGCCGGCGATGGGTCGCATCCTGACCGCGCTCGAAGGATGGTGGGTCGATCACGACTTTCCCGAGTCGGGCATCGAAGACCGGCTGGCCGGCCTGATCGCGCAGGAGGGCGCATGACCGCTGGATATTCGGGCAAGCCGCTGGCCGAGAAGCTCGGAGTACGCGACGGCGACACCTTGGCGGTGATGGACGCTCCGGCGCACTACGCCGCGCTGGTCGAGCCGTTACCGACCGGCGCCGTCATCATCGACGGGCCAGACCCGAGGGCGAGAATCCTGCACCTGTTCGTACGCGACCGAGCCGATCTGGAGGCCAAGACGCCGACGGCGTTCGGCCATCGGCCCGAGAGCGGCATGGTCTGGGTCAGCTGGCCCAAGAAAACGTCGCCCGCTTTCGTCGACCTGACCGAGGACGGGCTGCGTGAAGTGATCCTGCCGACCGGCTGGGTGGACGTTAAGGTCTGCGCTGTCGATGCGGATTGGTCGGGACTGAAGTTCGTGAGGCGCCGGGCGTGAAGATCGCAATCCTGAAGACTGGCGCGCCGCCGCCGGAGCTCGAAGCGCGGTTCGGGGGCTACCCCGAGATGATCGTGGCGATGATCGGTGAGAACCACGCCTATGAGGTCATCGACGTCAGGACCGATCCGCTGCCGGCGTTCTGGGCGCATCACGGGGTGGTCATCACGGGGTCGCCCTCGGGCGTCTATGACGGCGATCCGTGGATACAGGACCTCAAGATGTGGCTGCTGGGTGCGCAGGGCACATGCCGGATGGTCGGCATATGCTTTGGGCACCAAGTCATGGCTGAGGCCTTCGGCGGAGATGTAAAAAAGTCCGAGAAGGGCTGGGGGATCGGCCTGCATGAGCACCGGGTCGTCGCAACGCATCCTTGGATGGATCCGCCGACGGAACGATTGAGGCTCCCGGTTTCGCATCAGGATCAGGTCGTCTATCGCGGGGCGTCGAGCCATCTGGTGCTGACCAGCCCGTTCTGCGGCTACGCGGGGCTGACGCACTGCGCGGACACCGTCAGCTTTCAGGGACATCCGGAGTTCACGCCCGAGTTCGCAAAGGCCCTGATCGAGGCGCGGCGGGGCACACGTTTCCACGACGCCTTCGCCGATGCGGCGATCGCGAGCCTGGACAGGGATAATGACCGGGACATCGCGGCGCAGTGGATCCGCAACTTCCTGATCCAGCCGGTCAGCGGCGAGGCCAAGGGTGGGACCCGGGCCCTGGCGCGGGCGCCCGACCCGAGCCTGTCGGCGTGAAGAGCGTCATTTTGCGTGGGTTTTTGAACGCCTGACGCAACGCTAGCTTCGTCGTGCGCACGAGGCGCGGGAGGAAGACCGATGACGTTTCGTCAGATTATGATCGCCGGCGCCCTGATCGGCGTGGGTGTGGTCGCCGGGATGGCGACGCCGCAGCCTACGCAGGCTCAGTCCGGAGGGCAGTGGCAGGCGGCGGGCTCCTACGCCACCACCGAGGGCGGAGAGGTCTGGATGATCAACACCATGACAGGTGAGGGCCGGAACTGCTGGTGGACCGGGTCAACGGGGACACGACGCATCAACTGCGCGACCAGCGTCAACTACTAGGGCCACTTCACCTCGGGCGGCATGGAGCTGAGGATCGATTCCACGTTGCCGCCGGTCTTCAGGCCAAAGGTCGTGCCGCGGTCGTAGAGCAGGTTGAACTCGACGTAGCGGCCTCGGCGGATCAGCTGTTCGTCGCGCTCGGCCGGAGTCCAGGGCTGGGCCATCCGGCCGCGGACGATGGCGGTATAGCTGTCGAGGAAGGCCATGCCGACGTCGCGAGTGAAGCCGAAGTCGCGGGCGAAATCGCCGCTGTCGTGGTGGTCGTAGAAGATGCCGCCGATCCCGCGCGGCTCGTTGCGGTGCGGCAGGAAGAAGTACTCGTCGCACCAGGTCTTGTACTTGGCGTGCCAGCTGGGGTCATGGGCGTCGCAGGCGGCCTGCATGGCGGCGTGGAAGGCGACGGCGTCAGGATTGTCCTGGGTCCGCTGGGCGTTCAGCACCGGGGTCAGGTCCCCGCCGCCGCCGAACCAGCTCTTCGTCGTGGAGATCAGCCGCGTGTTCATGTGCGCGGTCGGGACATGCGGGTTGCGCGGATGGATGATGACGCTGACGCCCGTGGCGTGGAAGCGCGGGTCCTGATCGGCGCCGGGGACGTTCTTTGCGAACTCGGGCGTGAACTCACCCCAGACGGTGGACACGTGGACGCCGGCCTTTTCGAAGACGCGGCCGCGCAGCATGGAGGCGACGCCGCCGCCGCCGTCGCCGTCGCGCTTCCAGGGCGTGCGTTCGAAGCGACCGGCCGCGCCGGGATACAGGGCGGGATCCGCCGCATCCTCGATGGCTTCGAGCGCATCGCAGAGGCGGTCCCGGAAGGTCTCGAACCAGGCGCGGGCGATTTCCTGGCGTTCGGGGAGGTCGAGGTCGAGGGTCATGGGCGGGGCTTCAAGCATAGGGCAGGGGCTGCGTCACCTACGGGCGATTGCGGAAGCGGATGGCGCGGACGGTCCGGACCCCAAAAACACCGTCCAGGTCGTTCGGGTCGTCCGCCTCGTCCGGATGACAGTCCTGGGGCGCCATGCATTCGATGATCATGCGGGAGGCGCGACGAGCGGGGACGAAGGCGCATTTCTTCGAAGCGTTTTCCCCGTTAGGCAAGGCGGCTAGTGTCGCTGAAAATGGGGAAATCATTGTCATGAACCGCCTTGTCGCGCTCGGCGTCGCCGCCGCCGCCCTCGCTTCGCCCGCCTTCGCCCAGGACCAGGCCGCGCGGGTCAGGGCGGTGCTGGCAGCGACTCCCCTGATCGACGGGCACAACGATCTGCCCTGGCAGGTGTCCGAGCGGTGGCAGGGCGATGCGCGCCAGCTGGACGTGACGCAGGACCTGTCGCAACTGACCCCGCCGATGCACACCGACATCGCGCGCCTCAGGGCCGGGGGCATGGGAGGGCAGTTCTGGTCCGTCTATGTGCCGGCGAGCCTGGAGGGGCCGGAGGCCGCGGCCCAGGTCATGGTGCAGATCGATCTGGTGCGCGAGCTGACGCGGCGGCACCCGGACGTGTTCGAGATGGCCTACACGGCCGACGACATCGAGCGCATCCACGGCGAGGGACGGATCGCCTCGCTAATCGGCATGGAGGGCGGCAATGCGCTGAACAACTCACTGGCGGTGCTGCGGTCGTTCCAGGCTCTGGGCGTGCGCTACATCACCCTGACGCATTCGGCGACGCTGGACTGGGCGGACTCATCGACGGGCGAGGCCACGCATGATGGGCTGACGCCGTTCGGTGTGGCTGTCGTGCGTGAAATGAACCGGCTGGGGATGCTGGTGGACCTCAGCCATGTATCCGAGGCGACGATGAACGACGCGCTGGATGCGACACGGGCGCCGGTGATCTTTTCGCACTCGTCGGCTTTCGCGCTGGACAATCATCCACGCAACGTGCCGGACGCGGTGCTGCGGCGGGTGACCGAGAACGGCGGGGTGGTGATGGTGACGTTCGTCCCCGTGTTCATCTCCCAGGATCTCAGAGACTGGAACACGGCACGCGCCGCCGAGCTCGAGCGCAGCCGACGCGACACCGGGGGGCCGGACATGGATGTGGCGTCCGGCGCCCAGGAGGATGCTGACATGGCGGCCTGGGAGGCCCGCAATCCCCGACCGACGGTCGTGCTGAGCCAGGTGGCCGACCACATCGAGCACATTCGTGACGTGGCCGGGATCGACCACGTCGGCCTGGGTGGCGATTTCGACGGCATCCCGACGACCATCGAAGGTCTGGACGGGGTCGAGGACTATCCGGCGCTACTGGAAGAGCTGGCGCGGCGCGGGTGGTCGGATGAGGATCTGGCCAAGCTTTCAGGCGGCAACGTGCTGCGGGTCATGCGGCGCGTGGAGGCCGTCGCCGCGGAGCTTGCGGACGAGCCGGCCAACTACGCGACGATCGCGGAACTGGACGGCCAGGCCGAGTAGTTGCGAGCTCATCGCAAGTAGAACGGAGATAGGTCGCTCTCTCACCGTTTTCGTGGAACTGCCCGGTTGAAAAAGCAGCGGACGGTGTCTAATCCCGGTCGCACTTGTGGCTATTCCCGGCGGCGAGGACGCGTGCGCGTGTCCGGCTGTCCCTTTCGAAGGTGGGCTCTGTGACCGAACAGGTCGTTCACGACGGCGGCGACGATCCGAATCGTCGCGACTTCATTCACATCGCGGCCGGCGCGGCCGCGGTAGGCGCGGGGGCGGCCTGCCTCTGGCCGCTGATCAACCAGATGAACCCGGCGGCCGACACCGTCGCGCTCGCCTCGATCGAGTTCGACCTGACCAAGGTGGCCGAAGGGTCGCAGGTCGTGGTCCGCTGGCAGGGCAAGCCGGTGTTCGTGCGCTACCGCACTGCCGAGGAAATCCAGGAAGCGGAACAGACCCCGCTTTCGGACCTGAAGGACCCGCAGGCTGACGCCGACCGGGTCCAGGCCGGCCACGAGCAGTATCTGGTGGTCGTCGGTTCGTGCACCCACCTGGGCTGCGTGCCGACCTTCGGCACCGGCGACTTCGGTGGCTGGTTCTGCCCCTGCCACGGTTCGCACTACGACACCTCGGGACGCGTTCGTAAGGGTCCGGCGCCACTCAACCTGGTGGTGCCCGAGTACGAATATCTTTCCGACACCCGCATCCGGATCGGCTGAGGTCACAGATGAGCGATCACGAATCGACCTACGTGCCGAAGACCGGCATCGAGAAGTGGCTGGACGCGCGCCTGCCGATCGTCCGCTTCGGCATGGACTACATGGCCCTGCCGACGCCGAAGAACCTGAACTACTGGTACACCTTCGGGGCGATCCTCTCGCTCTGCCTGGTGGTGCAGATCGTGACCGGCATCGTGCTGGCCATGCACTACACCCCCAACACCGCCTTCGCCTTCGACTCGGTCGAGCGCATCATGCGCGACGTGCCGGGCGGCTGGCTGATCCGCTACGTTCACGCCAACGGCGCGTCGATGTTCTTCATCGCCGTCTACATCCACATGTTCCGCGGTCTCTACTACGGCTCCTACAAGCAGCCGCGTGAGATGATCTGGATCCTGGGCTGCGTGATCTTCTTCCTGCTGATCGCCACGGCCTTCCTGGGCTACGTCCTGCCGTGGGGCCAGATGTCCTACTGGGGCGCCGAGGTCATCACCAACCTGATCGGGGCCATCCCGGTGATCGGCGAGCCGATCCTGATCTGGCTGCGCGGCGGCCCGGCCATCGACAACCAGACCCTGAACCGCTTCTTCTCGCTGCACTACCTGCTGCCGTTCGCCATCTTCGGCGTCGTGTTCCTGCACCTGTGGGCGCTGCACCACGCGGGCCAGAACAATCCGGTCGGTATCCTGCTGCCCAAGGAAACCCGGGCGCGCGATACGGTGCCGTTCCATCCGTACTATACGGTCAAGGACGGCTTCGCGATCATCGTCTTCCTGATGCTGTTCGCGGCCTTCGTCTTCTTCAACCCGAACGCCTTGGGTCACGCCGACAACTACATCGAGGCCAACCCGCTGCAGACCCCGGCGCACATCGTGCCCGAGTGGTACATGCTGCCCTTCTACGCGATCCTGCGCGCCATCCCCGACAAGTTCGGCGGCGTAGTGGCCATGTTCGCGGCAATCGGCGTCCTGTTCATCCTGCCGTGGCTGGACACTTCCCGGGTCCGCTCCATGCGCTACCGCCCGACCATGAAGTCGCTCTTCATCGTCTTCGTGGTTGTGTGTCTGGGTCTGGGCTGGTGTGGCGCCCAGCTGCCCGACGCTCCGGTCATCCCGGGCGTGGGCCAGGGCCTGGTGCTCTTCGACGGCGCGCTGAACAGCTACCTGTGGCTGACCCGCCTGCTGACGCTCTACTACTTCGTATTCTTCGTCGTGCTGATGCCCCTCGTCGGCCTGAAGGAGACGCCCCTGCCGGTCCCGGCATCCATCTCCGAGCCGGTCCTGCCCGGCGTCGAACACGAACAGAAGGCCTGATCGCGATGATCTCCACGCTGTCCAAGCGCGTCGCCGCAGGTCTTTTCGCCGCCGCCGCCCTGATGGGCGCCGGAGCGGCCTCGGCCGAAGGCGGGGCGCTGCATCCGCGCAACGTCAACTTCAGCTTCGAAGGGCCGTTCGGCACCTTCGACCAGGGTCAGCTCCAGCGGGGCTATCGCGTCTATGAGCAGGTCTGCGCGGCCTGCCATTCGATGGACCTGATGGCCTACCGGATGCTCGGTCAGGAGGGCGGTCCCTTCTACGACGAGCGCTACGACGCGGCCCGCAACCCCTACGTCGCGGCGATCGCTGCCCAGATCGAGGTGTCGGACACCGACACCGAAACCGGCGAGGTCATCCAGCGCCCGGCCACGCCGGCGGACCGGTTCCGCAGCCCGTTCCCGAACGCGACGGCCGCGGCCTTCGCCAACGGCGGTGCGGCCCCGCCCGACCTGTCGGTGATCGTCAAGGCCCGCCACGGCGGCGCCGAGTACGTCTATTCGATCCTGACCGGCTACCGCGATGCGCCGGCTGGCCTGCGGATCAACGCCGGCCAGTACTACAACCCCTACATGAACGGCGACATGACCCCGTTCTGGGACGGCGACGAGCATCATGTCCCGCCGGGCGGCTTCATCGCCATGGCTCCGCCGTTGATCGACGGTGCTGTGACCTATGACGACGGCACCGAGGCCACGGTCGACCAGATGGCCCAGGACGTCTCGGCCTTCCTCGCGTGGGCTTCGGATCCGCATCAGGTCGAGCGCAAGCGCACCGGCTTCGCGGTCCTGATCTATCTGCTGCTGTTCGCGGTCATCACCTGGTTCAGCTACCGCCGCATCTGGCGCGACGTGGCCCACTAGGTCCGGACAGACATCCAGAACCTGAAACGCCCGGCGCTTGCGTCGGGCGTCTTCAATTTCACCGGTATTGACATTTGACCCAAGAACTTTGTAATGCAAAGTATCAAGGGAGGCCAGCCATGCGTTTTCGCGTCAGGAGTC
>CAMLNT010000024.1 GCA_946481425.1 uncultured Brevundimonas sp. | reverse complement strand
GCCGCATCCTGTGGAACCTCGGCCTGCCGGACCAGTCGCCCGCCGAACGCCGCGCCATCTACGAGGCTCAGATCGACACTCTGGCCGACCTGCACGGCTATGATCCCGAGGCCATCGGCCTCGGCGACTACGGCCGCCCCGGCAACTACTTCGCCCGCCAGGTCGACCGCTGGACCAAACAGTACCGGGCCTCCGAAACCGAGACCATCGAGGCCATGGACCGGCTCATCGACTGGCTGCCTAAGGGCCTGCCCGAGGACGGCCCGGCCCGGATCGTTCACGGCGACTTCCGCCTCGACAATCTGATCCTCCATCCGGAGCGGGCCGAGGTTAAGGCGGTGCTGGACTGGGAGCTGTCGACGCTCGGCGATCCGCTCGCCGACATCAGCTACTTCCTGATCGCCTGGGTCATCCCCTCGAGCGAGCGCAACGGACTTGCTGGGCTCGATCTTCAGGCTCTCGGTATCCCCACGATGGAAGAGGTCATCACGCGCTATTGCCAGCGGACCGGCCGCTCAGGACTGCCGCAGCTGGACTGGCTGCTCAGCTACAACCTCTTCCGCCTGGCCGCGATCTGTCAGGGCATCGGCGGCCGCGTCCGCGACGGCACCGCCGCCAGCCCCCACGCGGCCGCCATGGCCGCGCGGGTCAAGCCGCTCTCCGCCGGCGCCTGGATGTTCGCCCAGAAGGCTGGCGCCTAGTCCTCCACCCGCCACGCCCGCTCGATGACGACGCGAGGCTCCAGCATCTGGCCGCGCAGGAAGCCCTCGCCCTCGGTGGGGGAAACCGGCGCCGCGAGAATGGCCCGGACGACTTCCATGCCCTGGACCACACGCCCGAAGACGGCATAGCCGAGGTTGTCGCCATCCGCCGCCGGCTGGGCGTCCAGATAGCTCATGTTGCCGACCATGATGGTGAAGTCGCCGCCGGCCGTACCCGGCTCGAAGCGCGGCAGTGACAGCGCTCCGTCGACATGGCTCAGGCCCGTCTGGGTCGTCGGCTCGTGGGCGATCGGCGGCAGGGCGCGGTCGGGAAAGGGGCTGGTCCCGCCCTGGATCAGGCCCGAACCGTTGTGTCCCGGCATGGCCCGATAGAAGGTCACACCGTCGTACCGGCCCTGATCGACGTAGGCGAGGAAGTTGGCCGCCGAGATCGGCGCGCGTACGGTCTCGACCTCCACCACGATCGTACCCAGCGACGTCAGCAGCGCCGCGCGCGGCAAGGGCTCGTCGGGCGGCGTGTCCTGCGCCCAAGCGGCGGGCGCGGACATCAGCAGGGTTGTCAGGAGCGCGAGGAAAAGGCGGCGATGCATGGTCCGTCTCCTTGGTCGGTGGCGCTCAGCTTTTCTCGAACCGCCGGGCGCACCAGTACTGAAAACCCTGGTCCCGGGCACAGCGCCAGCCCCGCCGGGTCAGCTCCATGCCGATCATGCCGTTGAAGAAGCCGTGTGCGAAGACCACGACGTCGGTCCCTTCGCCAGCCTTGGCGACCAGCAGGTCAGCCGCGCGCCTGGCCCGCTCCTTGGCCTGGTCCCGCGTCTCCTCGCCCTCGTCATGATGGTTGAAGGCCCACCACCAGAAGCGGGCGATCACGCCCCAGGCGCGCGGCCCGACCTTGAACCACGAGGGGAACTCTGGCGGCGGCAGCGGCGCCTCGATGAAGATGGCGTCCTCGGTCATCTCGCGGTCGCCGACCACGGCCCGGGCTGATTCCACGGCGCGTGGGCGCGGTGAATGAAAGATGGTGGAGCGCTCGGCCTGTTCGACAAGGCACGGCGGTGGCGTCTGGCCGCCCAGCAGGCCGCCGACCTCGTACTTCGCCCACCAGGCGCGGTACTCCGCGGACGTCAGCTTGCAGCGGCGCGACAGGGCCGGCTCGCCATGGCGTGTGAGAACAATCGCCCCGGGACGGACGACGGCCGGCTCGGCCGGCTGGCGCGGGGTCAAGGCCTGGTCCGTCATTCCGAAGGAGCGAAAGCTCCTAGTCCTCCCCTAACGCCTGCATATGGGCGACCGAAGATCGCCCGAGCCCTTCGAGGTCGTAGCCGCCTTCAAGGGAGGACACAACACGGCCCGCGGCATGAGAACGCGCGACGCTCAGGATCGCGCGCGTCGCCCAGGCGAAATCCTCGGCCTCGAGCGACTGGTGCGCCAGCGGATCGCGCCGGTGGGCGTCGAACCCCGCCGAAATCAGGATCAGGTCCGGGCGGAACGAATCGAGCGGCCCCATCAGCCGCCCCTCGAAAGCGCGCCGCCAGTTCAGCGGGTCTGTATGCGGCGCGACCGGGGCGTTGAACACATTGCCCACGCCCGTCTCGTCCGCGTCGCCCGTGCCGGGATAGAGCGGCTGCTGGTGAATCGAGCCGAAAAACAGGCTGTCGTCCGCCTCAAAGGCGGCCTGGGTGCCGTTGCCGTGGTGTACGTCGAAGTCGATCACCGCCACCCGGGAGAAGCCTTCCGCCTGCGCCACCCGCGCCGCCACCGCCAGGTTGGAGAAGAGGCAGAAGCCCATCGGCCGGTCGGGCTCGGCGTGATGGCCCGGCGGACGCACGGCGCAGAAGGCCCGGGTGCGCTCGCCCCGCGCCACCGATCGCACGGCGTCCAGCGTCGCCCCCGCCGCCAGCCGCGCTGCCCGCACGCTGCCGGGCGACAGGGCCGTGTCCGGGTCCAGCTGGTTCAAACCTTCGGCGGGCGACGCCGATAGGATGCGCTCGACGTGCATCGCCGGGTGGATCCGCGCCAGGTCAACAACCGACGCCTCGGTGGCCTGGATGGTCTCGCCGTCGAGGCTGAAGTCCGACAGCGCGTCCAGCACGGCCTGAAGCCGCCCGGGGTGCTCGGGATGACCCCGCCCGGGGTTGTGGCCGAGCATGTCGGGATGGGTGTAGAGGGCGACCATGACCTCAGCCTACCAGCCCCAAATCCGCGCCGCCACGCTCGACGATGCCGAGGTGCTGGCCGAGCTCTCGGAGCGGACCTTCCTGGAGACCTTCGTCACCGGCGGCTTCCGCATTCCCTACCCGGAGGAGGACCTTCGCGCCTTCCTGGAAGAGGTCTATTCGATCGAGGTCACCGCCCGCCGCCTCGCCGACCCGGCGCATCATTGGGAGATCGCCGAGATCGACGGCCGGGCCGTCGCCTTCTGTGAGGTCGGACCCGCGACCATGCCGCATGACGATTGCCGACCCGAGCACGGCGAGATCCGTCGTCTCTATGTGGCGAAGGAGGCCCAGGGGCTGGGCCTCGGGACGGCCCTGCTGGAGCGGGCGCTCGCGCGGATGGATCAGTCTCCCGGACCCCAATGGCTCAGCGTCTGGTCGGGCAACGAAAAGGCCCAGAAGCTTTACCGCCACTACGGGTTCGACAAGGTCGGCGAATACGGCTTCCCCGTCGGAGAGTGGCGCGACCACGAATTCATCTTCCGGCGGGAGCGCCCATGAAGGGTCACCCCGCGACCCTGACCCAAACACCCGCGCGGATGGGACGCCTCAACGAGATCTGCGGTCGGCCCCGGGACCAATAGCCGTTCCTCCTGCTGGTCGCCGGCCTCAGCGCCGAGGCCGGCGCCGTCCCTGAGGCCGCGCTCGACAGGAAGCCGCTCGACCAGATCGCCGCCTGGGTGTGAGCGGCCGCTGGCACGCCGCCGGGTTTTGTCGCAGGGTGGCGCTCGTTCCGGAGTTTCCCATGCGCCTGCCCGCGACGATCAGCCTTTGCCTCGGCGTCCTCACCGCGGCCCTTGCCCCCGTGGCGGCCAACGCCCAGACCCAGCCGGAGATCGCCGCCCTGGCGATCCGCAGCGAGGTTGACCGCCTGATCGCCACCGCAGGCGCCGAGGCCCTGTTCGAGAACATCTCGACACAGGAGATCGGGGTCGCCCGTCATCGGGCCAGCGGCATGGTCTGTCTGTTCACCCCCGGCCACCGGCTGAACCTGATCGTGGTCTATCCGGTCGTGCCCGGCGGCCCGGCCGCTGGAGACGACGTCAGTTGCCGGTCGGGAAGCGAGCAGGTCTTCTTCACCGTCTATGCGACCCGCTATCCCGTTCAGCCCAGCGACCGGGAACTGCTCGAACACGCGATGGCCGACGCGCGCGGCGTCTGGACGGACATAGCCGGTGTGGAGGGCGAGGTTTCCTATCAGACCTCGCGCAACCACCCCGAACCCCTGGTCACCGCCTTCACGGGCAGGCTGGAAGGCCACCGCCTGCGTTCCCTGACCCTCGTCCAGAACATCGGTGAGTGGTCGTTCAAGGGACGCGCGAGCGGACCTGTCGACGACGAGAGCGTCTTCATGGTCGGAAGCGGCTATTATTCCGCCGCGCTCCCCGGCAATTGGGAAACAGGCCTCCGGTAGCCCTGGACCCCGATGCTCCTCCCCCTCTTCACCGAACTGCGCCAGGCGCGGGTGCCCGTCTCCCTCAAGGAATGGCTGCACCTGATGGAGGCGATGGACCGACAGGTCGTCGACCGCCAGGTCGAGGACTTCTACCACCTGTCGCGGGCGATCCTGGTCAAGGACGAGAAGCACTACGACCGCTTCGATCAGGTCTTCGGCAAGGTCTTCAAGGGGCTGGAAACCGTCTCCCCCGACGAGCTGGCGGCGCAGGAAATCCCCGAAGAATGGCTGCGTCTGATGACCGAGCGCACCTTTACCCCCGAGGAGCTCGCCGAGATCCAGGCCCTGGGCGGCTTCGACAAGCTGATGGACGAGCTACGCAAGCGCCTCGAGGAACAGAAGGAGCGCCATCAGGGCGGCTCCAAATGGATCGGCACAGGCGGGACAAGCCCCTTCGGCCAGGGGGGCTACAATCCCGAGGGCGTGCGCATCGGCGGCCCGGCGAAACAGGGGCGCGCGGTCAAGGTCTGGGATAAACGCGAGTACAGGAACCTCGACGACACCGTCGAGCTGGGTGTGCGGAACATCAAGGTGGCGCTCCGGCGTCTCCGCCGCTTTGCGCGACAGGGCGCCGAGGAAGAACTCGATCTCGACGGCACGATCGACGCCACAGCCCGGCACGGCTACCTCGACGTCCAGCTGAGGCCCGAGCGGCGCAATACGGTGAAGGTCCTGCTGCTGCTCGACGTCGGCGGCTCGATGGACGGCCACATCAGGGTGGCCGAGGAGCTGTTCTCGGCGGCCCGCTCCGAGTTCAAGCACCTGGAGCACTTCTACTTCCACAACTGCCTCTACGAGGGCGTCTGGAAGGACAACCGCCGCCGGCACAGCGAGAAGACCCCGACCTGGGACCTGCTCCACCGTTTCGGCCGCGACTGGCGGGTGGTCTTTGTCGGCGACGCCACCATGAGCCCCTATGAGGTCACCATGCCCGGCGGCTCTGTCGAGCACTGGAATGAGGAGGCGGGCGCCGTCTGGCTCAAGCGCGTGACCGAGACTTGGGACCGTATCGCCTGGATCAATCCGACGCCCGAGAAGCACTGGGGCTACACGCCCTCGATCGGCCTCATCAACGAGGTGATCGGTCACCGCATGCACCCGATGACATTGCAGGGTCTAGAAGCCGCCATGCGCGATCTGGCTCGGTGACGCCGTCAGTCGGCGTCAGTGACGCGCCCCGCCGAACAACGTAAGGTCAGGACGTGGGATAACGTCGACGCGCCGGGGCGTAGCAAGGGGCATGACTTTCATCGCAGCCATCCTGATGACGGCCCTGACCGGTCAGCCGGCCGGAGAGGCCCCGCCGTCACCCGCTCAGGCGAGCGCTGCTCCACAGGGCGAAGGAGGTTGCGTGCCCGATCGCTGGGGCCTCTGCGGTACGATCTTCGACGATCTGCCCGACCCGGGCGAGGAGCCCCTGGCCTATCAAAACGGCCCGGAGGTTGTGGGTGACGCGTCCGGCCAGATCAGCGACGATGACGCAACGCGCGAGGGCTGCAGGCGCGTCCGGGAATCCTACCAGGATTCCGTCACAGGTGCGGTGGGCTACCGTTTCGGCGTCACCTGCGTCGAGACCTTCGGCTCACCGCCCAACTGATCTGGTCGGCAACAGGGCCCGGAGAACACGATGTTGATCACCCCCTTCGCAGCCCTCGCCATCCTGGCTGTGCAGGATTCCGCGCCCGGGATCACCAACGCGCCGGTCGAGCGCTCCGAGGCCCAGGCCGCGCTGGATGTCTGCCTCTACACGCCGGCCGAGAGCCGCGACCCGGCCTGCCAACCGTTGCTGGAGGCCGAGGCCGCGCTCGTCCCCGATCACGCCTTCGCCTCGGCCCGTCCGACGTCGTTGGGCTGGGCCGACACGGCCTGCCCGACTGACCGGTTCTCCGGCGCCGCCCGCACGGCCTGCCGCGACGAGCAACGCGGTCTTTTCCGACGTTCCGACCGGGCCCGTCAGGCCTTGGCTCAAGGCGCGGCTGGCGGCGTCTATGCCGAGGCCGGGGACCGGCCGCCGCCCGCAGCGTCGGGCGAAACGCCGGGCCTGGGCTTTTACCGCGATGAGGTCAGCGAAGGCGAACGGTGCAATCGGCGCGCCAGTGCCAGCCAGAACCCCGACACCGGCGACTCCTCGTCGAGCTACAGTATCAGCTGCGCCTGGAGCACCGGCGGCGAAGAAGGCCGCGAACGCGCGCGCGAGGTCCTGGACGCGGTGATGGGCGACGACTGACACGTCTCTCTCGTCTTCCGCGTCGTCGGAATCGCCGAAAATCCGTCGTCCAATTCTCTGGCAATTCTCTCCCATGCGAAAAGGGCGGCCCCGCCAAGGGCCGCCCTCTCATTTCAAAGGCCTTGGAGCCCTAGTTCCGCTTGTCGCCGCGCAAGGCGTCCTTGGCGGAGCCGAAGGCGTTCTGGACCTTGCCTTCGACCTGCTCGGCCTTGCCGTCGGCCTTCAGCTTCTCGTCACCCGTCAGCTTGCCTGCGGCTTCCTTCAGCTTGCCGCCGGCCTGTTTGGCGGAACCTTCGATGCGATTGTGATCGGTCATGGGGAGGTCTCCTGGGGTTGCGGGTCGCAGCCTTGCGCCCGTTGACAGGAGAACCCTCCCCTCCAGTGAAAGTTCCGGTCAGAACTTCCCTTTTCCCTTGTCACCGAACGGCTTGGCTTGCTTGCCGCCGCCCGCCGACATACCCGGCGGCGGGGTCCCGGCGGTCTTTCCGCCCATGCCCTTGTCGCCACCCAGACCCGGCTTGCCGCCGAGGTCACCCTTCTTGTCGAACTTCTTGTCCATCGCGCGCTCCTCCGAGCCCAGCCGCTCGCAGCGGCGGCTCATCACACGCCCAAGAACGCCGTCATGCAAGAGCGGTTCAGCGTAATCTCAGCCACAGGGTAACCGCCCAGGCGTGCGCCTCGTGGCGGAATCCGGACAGCGCCTCGACCGGATCGAGCCAGACCAGCTCGTGGTCGTCCTCGATCTTCGTCTGCGGCTCGTAGGCCTCGACCGCCGCGATCCAGACGCCGGACAGGTTGCGCACCGCCTCGCCGGTCGAGCGCCGGAAGCGTTGGGAGGTTCGCCCGATCCGGCGCACGCCCCGCACGACCAGCCCCGTCTCCTCGCGGAACTCGCGGGCCAGGGCCGCCTCCTCGAGCTCGCCTTCGTCGATCGCCCCGCCCGGCAGGTCGAAGTAGGAACGGTCGCCCCGGTCCACGCGGACGCAGGCGATCAGCCCGTCCTTCTCGGCGATGCCGAAGGCGCAGGGGCGATCACGATAGGCGACGCCGGGCTCGGGGGTCCCGAATTCCTGACGCGGCTCGGGCATCAGTCCGTGCCGAACAACGAATCCCACGGATCGGCCGTCCCGGCCTCGACGTCGGCCACCGCCAGCGCCGGCCAGCCGACGCGCACGGTCGCGGCTTCGCGATAGGCCGCGGCCACCAGGTCCCGGAGCTCCGAGGCGCCCGACGCCATGCGTGCGGACATGAAGGCGACGGCTTGCGGGCCGCCCTCGGCGATCTGGCCGGTCTGCTCCAGCCGATAGAGCGGCGCCACATGGGCCAGGTTGGCCCTCAGGAAGGCTGGAACGCGGGCCCGGATATCGCAGGGGATCGCGCAGTCGTTGGCGACCATCTGGGCCTCCACGCTCGGCATCGCGATGCGGCCGAACGGGAAGCCGTCGATCTGGCTGTGGAAGCCGCGCGAGGTCGTGAAACCCTCCGGGTTGGGATAGTCGCCCCAGCCGTTGTAGTGGATCGACAGGTGCAGCGGCTGGCTGGCGTCCCCGACGTAGTGGCCGAGCACGCCGATGTCGCGCAGGATCAGGGCCTCGCGGCGCTCGCGGTCCTCGCGGTACCAGGCCCGCTTGCCCGGATCGGTCTCGCGCGCCTCGGCGGCGGCCAGGACCCGCCAGTTGGCGAAGTCGCGCACCAGATGCTGGTAGCCGTCGATGATCGCATAGGGCAGCCAGCCGGCGTCATCGACGTCGAACCCGGCCGCCACGACCATCGCGTTATAGTCCGAGCGCAGCTCCGGCAGGTCGTCGATCGACGGTCCCGCCGCGCCCAAGACCCGGCCCTCGTCGTCCATGTCGATGAAGTGGGCCGTATCCCGTTCGCGCGAATGGGTCCGCGGCCCCCCGCGCCAGCGGTCGGGCTCGCGCGACAGCTCGCCGACATCGGCGGCCGCGGCGGCCGTGCGCAGGAAGGCCGGCATGTCGTCGGGCAGGCCCCGCATGGCGGCGACACCGATGGTCCGGTGTCCGCTCGCGCCCCAGGCGGTGGCGTCGGCGACGGGCAGGGCCAGCATCGAGGCGGCGGCGGCCAGGGTGATTGCGAGGCGTTTCATGGTCGTCTCCAAACGGGTGTCCTGCTCTAGCCGAGCCCTCCGCCCTCGCCAACGGGCGTGACGAAACAGGCGAGGCGCAATAGGGTCGCCCCATGACCGACGCCGCACACAAACCCAACCCGATCCCGAACCTGCTGACCGGCATGCGCCTGGTCGCTGGCGTGATCATGTTCCTGCTCCTGGCCGGAGCCATGGGCGGGGCGCCCGTCCTGTCGGCCTATCTGAGCCCCGAGGACCAGTTCGCCCTCTACAAGGCCGCCTTCGTCTTCTTCGTGCTGGCCGCCATCACCGACTGGTTCGACGGCTTCCTCGCCCGCCGCTGGCATGCCGAGAGCCACTGGGGCGCCATCCTCGATCCGATCGCAGACAAGATTCTCGTGGCCGGCGCCATCGTGGGCTTGCTGGCCTCGGGCACCGGCGCCGCCGTGGTCATCCCGTTCGGCCTGATCCTGTTCCGCGAGTTCGCCGTCTCGGCCCTGCGCGAGACGACGGCCGGCCGCATCCAGCTCAAGGTCACTACGCTGGCCAAGTGGAAGACCACGCTCCAGATGGTCGCCATCGGCGCCCAGCTCCTGATCCTCGCCGGCGGCGAGACCTTCATCGAGGCGCCCTGGATGCCGGCCTTCGAAAACCTCGCCAACATCCTCGTCTGGCTGGCCGCGCTGGTGACGCTGTGGACCGGCTGGCAGTATTTCTCCAAGGCCCGCGAAGGCCTGAGGGGATAGGCGGCGCCGTCCGCCCGTTCTATGGGAACCGCCATGGCTGAAGGCGCGACCGCTCCCGCAAAGACTCTCCCCTTCGGACAGGGGCTGCTCAAGGATTGCTGGTGGTTCGCCGCCCTGTCCTCCGAGGTCGCGCCGGGCTCGCTCAAGCGCTACGAGATCCTCGCAGAGCCGGTGCTGATCGGCCGCACCCGGGCGGGGCAGATCTTCGCCATGCGCGACATCTGCCCTCACCGCGCCGCGCCGCTGTCCGCCGGCCGGATCGCCGACGAGAACGGCGAGGGCGAGACCGTCGAGTGCCCCTACCACGGCTGGCGGTTCAGGCCGGACGGCGTCTGCGCCGCCATTCCGTCGTTGGTCGAGGATCAGGCTTTCGAGGTCGACCGGATCAAGGTCCGCTCCTATCCGGTGCGCGAAAGCCAGGGGCTGGTCTTCGTCTGGATCGCGTCGGACCCGCGCATCCCTGCCGAGCCGGACCACGAGCCGCCAGTCTTCCCCGGCGTCGTCGGCGGCGGGCCCAAGCTGGTCGAGCGGATGGATTTCGACGCCCATATGGACCACGCCGTCGTCGGCCTGATGGACCCGGCCCACGGCCCCTATGTCCATAAACAGTGGTGGTGGCGCACTGAGCATTCGATGCACGAGAAGGCCAAGGCCTTCGAGCCACGCGAGTTCGGCTGGGCCATGGTGCGTCACGCGCCCTCGTCCAACAGCCGGGCCTACCGGATCCTCGGCGGCGCGCCCGCGACCGAGATCACCTTCCGCCTGCCGGGCTTCCGCTGGGAGCACATCCAGGTCGGCCCCCGGCAGGTGCTGGCTCTCACTTGCCTGACGCCGGTCACCGAGACCAGGACCCGCATCACCCAGATCTTCTGGTCCGATCACTGGGTCTTCAATCTGGTGAAGCCGTTCCTGCGCGCCGGCTCCAAGGCCTTCCTCAAACAGGACGGCGACATGGTGAACCTGCAGAACGAGGGCCTGCGCTACGATCCGCCCCTGATCTGGATCGACGACGCCGACAAACAGGCCAAGTGGTACCAGCAGCTCAAGCGCGAATGGATCCGCAGCCGCGCCGAAGGCCGCCCCTTCGTCAATCCGATCGAGCCGGCGACCCTCAGGTGGCGGAGCTGACCAGACCCCGGTTGAGGGCCTTCAGGACCGTCAGCGCGGTCCTCAGATCATCGTCGGAAATCCCGGCCGCCAGAGCCGTCGCCCAGGGCTCGCGGCGCGCGTTGGCTTCGCCGTAGGCCGTCGCCCCCTTCGCCGTCGCGACGATCAGCGGCGCCCGCGCGTGGCGCGGATTATCCGCCGTCCGGCAGAAGCCATCGCGCACCAGGTCATTCACCACCCGCTGCACGCTCTGTCGGGCCAGCCCCATCGTTCGCGCCAGTTGCGACACGGTTGTCGGCTCTGGGGACTGGGCGACGACGCCGAGCACCTGCCAGCGCGCGCTGGTCAGGCCGAGGTCCGCGACAAGGGCGTCGCTGGCCTGGGCCAGCCGGTCGTTCATCCGCCCCGACTCGATGAACAGGCGCGTGGGATCGCTCATGCCGGGATGCTCGCGCGATGACAGCCTGCTGTCAATCAGGACAAAAAGAAAGGCGGCCTCGGCCGCCTTTCAAAGTTCGGTTGTCTTAGGCCTTCATGCCGTTGAGCAGCATCGCCACCTGGGTGTCGATGCGCTTGGACAGCTGCTCCAGCGAGCCCTGGTCGAAGATCGCGTGGCGGAAATTGCGGGTGTAGGCGCTCTGCAGCATCTCGGCGGCCAGCCGGGCGTCGATGTCGCCCTTCAGCTCGCCCGTCTTGACGCCGTCGCGCAGAACCTCGGCGATCAGATTGGCGAGGCCACGATCCTGAACGCGCATGCGGCCGTCGGCGTCGTCGCCCTGCAGCCACGAGCGGACCACCACGGCGCGAACCATCGGCAGGTTGTCGAACGAGCGGCGATAGCCGGCCGCGAACAGGGCCGAAAGGCGCTGGGCCACAGCAGCCTTGTCGTCGGCGCCGACAGCGTCGCGCATGACGTCCATCAGCAGCTCGGCGTCCTCGGTGTAGATCGCCTCGAACAGGTCGGTCTTGTCGGTGAAGTTGGCGAAGACCGCGCCCGTCGACATTCCGGCGCGCTTGGCGATGTCGCGGATCGTGGCGCCGTCATAGCCCAGCTCGCCGAACAGCTCGCGGGCGGCCTGCATGACCTTCGCACGCGTCTTGGCCTTGGCTTCCTGACGGCGGTTCAGCTTGGCGGGCGCAACATCGACGGCCTCGAACGGGCCGCGCACTTCGGAATGATTCATGTGATAAGTCCCGCCCCGGCGGGCCTTCTGATTGTTGGTCTTGCTTGGGAGGATGCTATCGCACAGCCGAGGTGGGATAGCGTTGTGTCGCGAGGTCGCATCCGGAAATGGGGATTTCGCGGCGCGATTACGGCAAGAACGGGGCAAAGCTCCGAAATAGGACGGTTCTGCGATGGGTGACATCGTCAATATTCTGATCTTTGCGGCCATCGCGGCCGTAACGGTGACGCTTGGCTTTGGGCTGTACGCGCTGTTCCGCGGCGGCGACTTTGGCCGATCCTGGTCGAACCGGCTGATGCGTCTGCGCGTGCTGATGCAGGCCGTGGCGATCGCCTTGCTGGCCCTGGGCGCCTGGATCGCGTCTCGAGCGGGCTGATGGTCGTTCTGAACCGCATCTACACCCGCACCGGCGACGGCGGACTGACCCGTCTGGCGACAGGCGAGCCCGTCGCCAAGGCCAGCCCACGCGTCCAGGCTTACGGCGAGGTCGACGAGACAAACGCCTGCATCGGCCTGTGCCGCCTGCATACGGCGGGCGATCCTGAAATGGACGCCATGCTGGCTCGGATCCAGAACGAGCTGTTCGACCTTGGAGCTGATCTCGCGACCCCGCCCGAGCCGAAGCCGGAGTGGGAGGTGCTGCGGGTCACGGCCGCCCAGGTCGCCCGGCTGGAAGCCGAGATTGACGCCATGAACGCGGCGCTCGAACCACTCAATTCCTTCGTGCTGCCCGGCGGCTCGGCCTTGGCGGCGCACCTGCATCTGGCCCGGACCGTCTGCCGCCGCGCCGAGCGCCGCGTCAGCGCGCTGGCGACCGACCCCGCCCAGACCATCAGTCCCGAGAGTCTGAAGTATCTGAACCGCCTGTCGGACCACCTCTTCGTGGCGTCCCGTCACGCCAACGCCAACGCCGGCGGCGACGTGCTGTGGAAACCGGGGGCGACGCGGTGACGAGCCGCCTGCGGCTGCTGGACTTCAGCGATGCGCGGGCCGGCGCCTTCCACGACATCAACGCCGAGTGGATCCAGGCGATGTTCGTGCTGGAGCCAACCGACCGCGAGGTGCTGGAGAACCCGCGCGAGCGCATCATTGCGCCCGGCGGCGACATCCTGTTCGTCGAGGCCGACGGTCTGGGGCTGGTCGGGACATGCGCCCTGCAGAAGACCGGCCCCCGTCAGTTCGAACTGACCAAGATGGGCGTGACGGAGAGCGCCCGGGGTCTGGGCGCCGGCGGCTTCCTGCTCGACGCCGCGATCGCGCGAGCCCACGCCCTGGGGTGCGACAAGCTCTATCTGCTGACCAGCCGCAAATGCTCGGCGGCGATCCGTCTCTATGAGAAAGCCGGATTCCGGCATGACGCCGAGATCATGCGTGACTTCGGCGGCCGTTATGCCCGCTGCGACGTCGCGATGCGCTACCCGCCTCAGTAGGCGCCGCGGGAGCGGCGTTCGTCGGCGCCCTGTTCGGCGGCGGCGCGCAGGGAGGCCTCGTCACGGCTCTCGCCCGGCTGACGGCCTGTGATGTTGGGCACATAGATCGGCTGGGCGCAGATGCGCGTGTCCGGATCCCACCAGCGCCCGGCGGCGTCGCAGCGGTCCTCCGGCCAGACCCACAGCAGGTGATAGAGCCACACCCCGATACAGCCCACGGTGAAAAGGCCGAGGAAAATCCATTTCAGGCGGGGAATGTTCGAGCGCATGCCATCGTCTTTGGCGCCGTGCGCAGCCGTCCGCAAGCTGTGCCTGACCCTGCGTTACGTTGACAGGCGCGGCCCCTCGCGCCATGGCTCGCCCCCACAATCTCCCAACACGCGAGCACGCGCATGAAGGTACTGGTCCCGGTCAAGCGGGTCATCGATTCCAACGTCAAGGCCCGGGTCAAGGCCGACGGGACGGGTGTCGACCTCGCCAACGTCAAGATGAGCATGAACCCCTTCTGCGAGATCGCCGTCGAAGAGGCGGTGCGCATGAAGGAAGGCAAGGGCTATGCGGCCAACACCGCCGCCGAGATCGTCGTGGTCTCGATCGGCCCGGCCCAGGCCTCCGAGACGATCCGCACGGCGCTGGCCATCGGCGCCGACCGGGGGATCCTGGTCCAGTCCGACACCGACCTCGAGCCGCTCGCCGTCGCCAAGGTCCTCAAGGCCGTGGTTGAAGAGGAAAAGCCCGACCTGGTTCTAATGGGCAAGCAGGCCATCGACGGTGACAACAACGCCGTCGGCCAGATGCTGGCCGCCCTGCTCGACTGGCCCCAGGCCACCTTCGCCGGAAAGATGGACGTCGCCGGCGGCAAGGCGACGGTGACCCGCGAAGTCGATGGCGGCCTGCAGACCGTAGCGATCCAGCTGCCGGGCGTGGTCACCACCGACCTGCGCCTGAACACGCCGCGCTACGCGTCCCTGCCCAACATCATGAAGGCCAAGAAGAAGGAGATCGCGACCAAAACCGTCTCCGACTACGGCGTGGACGCCGCGCCGCGCCTGAAGGTCCTCAAGGTCGCCGAACCGCCCAAGCGTTCCGCCGGTGAAAAGGTCACCGACGCCGCCGATCTGGTCGCCAAGCTGAAGTCCAAGGGGGTCCTGTAATGGCCGTTCTCGTCATTGCCGATCACGACGGTTCCGCGGTCCGTGAAACGACCGCCAAGACGGTGACCGCCGCCTCGCAACTGGGCGGCGACGTCGACATCCTGGTCGTGGGTTCCGGCGCCAAGGCCGCCGCTGACTCCGCGGCGAAAATCTCCGGCGTCCGCAAGGTGCTGCTGGCCGAGAGCGCCGAGCTGGGCAAGACCCTGGCCGAGGCTGTCGAGGCCACCGTCCTGCCGCTCGCCGGCGGCTATGACGCGATCCTCGCGCCGGCCAATACCGACGGAAAGAACTACGCCCCGCGCATCGCCGCCAAGCTCGACGTGGCCCAGATCTCGGACATCATCGAGGTGGTCTCGGCCGATACCTTCGTGCGCCCGATCTACGCCGGCAACGCGCTGGAGACGGTCCAGTCGTCCGACGCCAAGAAGGTCATCACCGTCCGCCCGACTGCCTTCGCGGCGGCGGCCGAAGGCGGCTCCGCCGCAGTCGAGACGGTCTCGGGCGCGGACGCCCCCAAGACCGACTTCGTCTCGGAAGAAATGGTCAAGTCCGACCGGCCGGAGCTGGGCGCGGCCAAGATCGTCGTCTCGGGCGGCCGGGCTCTCGGTTCGGCCGAAGAGTTCCACGCCGTCATGGACCCGCTGGCCGACAAGCTGGGCGCCGCCGTCGGCGCCTCGCGCGCGGCCGTGGACGCGGGCTATGCGCCGAACGACTACCAGGTCGGCCAGACCGGCAAGGTCGTGGCCCCGCAGCTCTACATCGCCATCGGCATCTCGGGCGCCATCCAGCACCTGGCCGGCATGAAGGACTCCAAGGTGATCGTCGCCATCAACAAGGACGCCGACGCCCCGATCTTCCAGGTCGCCGACTACGGCTGGGTCACCGACTACAAGACCGCCGTGCCGGAACTGATGAAGGCGCTGGGCTAAGGCCTGAGCCACCCACAACGAACGAGGCCGGCCGGGGCGACCCGGCCGGCCTTTTTCTCACCTGAACGGCGGCTCGTCGAAGGCCCGGAGCTTGCGGGAGTGCAGCCCCGCGCCCTCGGCCCTCAAGAGGTCCACCGCGGCGATGCCGATCTGGAGGTGCTCGGAGATGGAGCCCTCGTAGAAGCGGTTGGCCTGACCTGGCATCTTGATCTCGCCGTGAAGCGGCTTGTCCGACACGCACAGCAGCGTCCCGTAGGGCACCCGGAAACGGTATCCCTGCGCCGCGATGGTGGCGCTCTCCATATCCACCGCCACCGCCCGGCTCTGGTTGAATCTGAGAGCCGACTTCGAATAGTGCAGCTCCCAGTTCCGGTCGTCGGTCGTGACCACCGTGCCCGTGCGCAGGCGCATCTTCACCTCCTCGCCGGGCATGCCCGAGATGCGCTTGGTTGCGTCGTAGAGGGCGCGCTGCACCTCGGCGATCGAGGGGATCGGGATGTCGGGCGGCAGGACCGCGTCCATGATGTGGTCGTCGCGCAGATAGGCGTGGGCCAGGACGTAGTCGCCCATCTTCTGGCTGTCGCGCAGCCCGCCGCAGTGGCCGATCATCAGCCAGGCGTGCGGGCGGGTGACCGCCAGGTGGTCGCAGATGTTCTTGGCGTTGGACGGCCCGACCCCGATGTTGACCAGGGTCACCCCGTTCCAGCCCGGCGCGGTCAGGTGATAGGCCGGCATCTGGTGACGCCGCCAGGCCGAGTCCGCGATCGCCAGCTGCGGATCGGGATTGTCGCGCGTGATCGTCACCCCGCCCGCGCAGACCAGGGTCTCGTACGGGCTGCCCGGATCGGCCAGCTGGGCGCAGGCCCAGCGCACGAACTCGTCGACGTAGCGATGATAGTTGGTGAACAGGATCCACGACTGGATCGCCTCCACCGGCGTGCCCGTGTAGTGCCGCAGGCGCGCCAGCGAATAGTCGGTCCGCAATCCGTCGAACAGCGCCAGCGGCCGGTCCGGGAGCTGGCCCAGCGAGAATCCGTCCGCGATCTCGTCGCCGATCGACGCCAGTTCGGTGATCGGGAACCAGCGGGCCAGCGCCGCCGACACGCCGGGGTCCGGCGCCTGGTCCAGGCCGTCCAGAACATAGGGATAGGGGATTTCCTGACGCGACCGGACCACCTCGAAACGGGCGTCGTAGTCCTCTTTCAGGATCGTCAGCTGCTGGACCAGATAGTCCCTGAACAGCGCCGGCCGCGTGACGGTCGAGGCATAGGTGCCCGGCCGCGACATCCGGCCATAGGCCCGCGCGGTCGTCGCCGGGCGGGTCTCGCCGGCCCAGGTGATCCTCAGTTCGGGATAGGCGTAGCGCCCTTCGGCGCGCTGGGTCGGGTCGGGACGCGTGCCGTCCATGATGAAGGCCGCAAGGTCGGTCTTCAGGTCGGCGATGGAGGCGTCATAAAGTTCGATGAGGCGCTCGACGGCCTCGGTGGGGGTATCAATCTCTGTTTTCATCCGCCCCATCCTAGCCGCCCATGGCGACGCTTGCGAGACGGGCCGGATCGCGTTCGGTTTCTTACGGTTTCCGTTCCCTTTTCACCGGAATGGGGTATAGGGATAGCTTCCGCGCCCGGCCGAAAGGCCGGGCGCCGCCGTTTCCGGCCTGTGCTTTCAGGCCCCCAACCGTTCAGGACGCCGTCGATGACCGACATCCTCTATCCCAAGGCCACCGCGGTCTGGCTGGTCGACAACACCGGCCTTTCGTTCGAGCAGATCGCCGCCTTCTGCGGCCTGCACCCGCTGGAAGTGAAATCGATCGCGGACGACGTGAACCCGTCGATCCGCGGCGCCGACCCGATCGCCAACGGCCAGCTGACCCGCGAGGAATTGGCCAAGGCCGAGGCCAATCCGGCCCACCGCCTGGTCGCCGAGGTCAGCCGCCACGCCGAGCTGCTCAAGACCACCAAGAAGGCCCCGCGCTACACCCCGGTCTCGCGTCGCCAGGACCGCCCGGACGCCATCATGTGGTTCGTCAAGAACCACCCCGAGGTGACCGACGCCCAGATCGCCAAGCTGCTCGGCACCACCAAGTCGACGATCGACAGCGTGCGCAACCGCACCCACTGGAACATCGCCAACATCAAGCCGGTCGATCCGGTGACGTTGGGCCTCGTCGGCCAGATCGAGCTGGACGAAGTGGTCCGCAAGGCGGCCGAGAAGAAGATGCGCGACGACGCCAAGAACGGCGGCCCGACCCTGGCTCCGGCGGTGGAAGACGAGCAGCCGGTCGATCAGGGCTTCGAGCCCGAAGAGGACGCCTTCGCCGGCGATGAGCCGACCGCGGCCTCCGTCTTCGG